>JBFRWR010000541.1:0-27232 GCA_051439685.1 Trichodesmium sp. | reverse complement strand
AGCTTGTTCTTGAATTGCAGTACCAGTCTGGGAAAATAATACAGGGGGGCGGATATTAGTTAATGTACCTAGAATTGTATGTTTTGGTTCAGGAACTGGCTGCAAAGCAACTATTCCTGAGACACCTACTGCTACTCCGACAGTTGCTACTCCTACCCATTTATAGAGTCCTAAAGCAATTAAATAACGTTTAACAATTGGTATAGCCATAATTTTTACTCATCATTACATTTACAGTTCGTTGTATTATTTATCTTGATCTAATAATTCTTCGTTTATTTATCTTCAGAAAGCATCTAGAAAATAAATTTTAAGGGATGCTAGAAGGCTACTTATTGGTGGGTTAATACTTTGACTACAACTATTAAGTTTAAAACTATATAAAGGATGTACCTAACCCACCAAACCGGACTTATTTATCCGTTGAATCTGATCGGACATTTTGATTAATTATTATTATTTCTATTATTATTACCTCCACCACCTCCAAAGAACAAGTTAGAAGTATCTTGTTGCAAAGACCGGAAAAACAACACAAATTCTAGAGAACTTCTGATCGGAAGTGTATATTTCTCAAATAGATAGTTAATATTATTAATCCAAGTCCGATCAATGACTACTATATCTTCATTTTGAAGTAAAATATTCTGAGAATCATCTCCAAAGATCGCTTTTTCTCCATTGAGTTCCCGTCTAATTATTTTCCTGGTTTCTCTGTCAAATCTAATCAAATTAATTGCTTTTAAATCTGCTGACTCTACTGCTATTCCATTAAGAATATCTATTAATCTACTACCATTCGGCAGATTTGTAGTAGCTAAGGTATCATTAGGATTACTAAAAATACGAATAGTAATATCTTGTTGACTCAAGGTTGATTTACTAACTAACTCTCGGTCATAACCAAAGTCCGATCCAGGTTCTAATGTGGGTACAATTACAGCATCTCCATCTTTTAAGGGAATATTGGGCAACTCTGTAGAATTTTGTAAGGGAGTATATAAGTCTATTACTTCCTCTACAACTTCACCATCACCAAATGTCCGCCTGACTAAAATCCGGCGCAGATCGGCAGTTAGGGATGCACCACCAGCAGCTAATAAAGCAGAGGAAACCTGATTTGCTGGATAATAACCAGGTCGAGTTACTTCTCCATTTACAGTAACAATACCAGTAGCTAGAGGAGCTGCTTGACTATAATTAGTTAGTAATTCTCTGTCTTGATCGGGGGGTTTAATAGTCTTCTGAGCGCCTATAATTACTACATCACCATCTTCTAAACGCAGATCGGGAGGAGAACCACCTTCTTGTAGTGGGGTTAAAATATTTACTCTTTGAGTAGCTACAGAACCATCAGCTAAGGTTCGCCGAACTTCTATATTTCTCAAGTTTGCTGTGAAAGTAGTACCACCCGCAGCAGTTAAAGCATCTGAGATTTGATAATTTCCTCCCACTGGATAATAACCTGGTCTGGTAACTTCTCCAGCGATCGTGACTCGGACTGGACGTTGAACTAATAGAGATATGGATACTTCTGGGTTAATGATAAATTTACTTAACTCAGAGGTAATTTTGTTGATTGCCTCTAATATTGTTAAATCTTGTAGCAGTATGGTTCCGACTAAAGGCATTTGAATAGTTCCTTCTGGGCCAATAGTTGCTGCTGCATTGAGGTCAGGAAATCTTTGGACTTGAATGGAAAGTTGGTCTCCTGGTCCTAGTAGGTAACGTCTTAATCGTACTTCTGGATCTGAATCGAAATTCGGGTCTAAGGGTGGTGAACCTAGAGATGGAGATTTCAGGTTATTTTGTGAAATATTTGGTTGAGGGTTATTCGGTAATTGAGTTTGTCCATTAGCTTTTTTGACAGAAATTAAAGTTGTAAAAGATAAGGTTATTGTACTAATGTAAAAACTGGCTAATGATAAAGAAATTAACTTTTGAGAGTGGTAGTTAATCATAAGCTTAAAAGTTGCTTTTTTTGATTAAATAGTAAATGTAATTATTGATTTTTATGATAGGGATTTATAATTCAGAAGTCAGAGGAAAAGAAAAGATTTGAAAAGATAAATTATTTAAGAATGTTTCATAAAATTTTTGTATTAATTGCAGATAGATAACTGGATAATCTTAAGTTATTTGTTGGATATAGTGTTTTTTAAGCTAATGAGGTACAGTTATTTTTCATATTTTTAACTCCTCATTTCATTTCCCTATCTTCCCTACTCCCTCCTCCCTCCTCCCTACTCCCTAAAAAAAAAGTAATTTTGTACCTCACTCTTATGGGAATTGCTATAGACAGATATAGCATCTCAGCAGACTAATGACATACAACTTTAAATGGTAAAATCCTGGTAGCAAAGGCATCTTGCCTGTTAATTTTGTAATTCATAACTTGGAAAAATGCTGTATTTTCTATCAAACATATTTTGTTTTAATCAATTTCAATCAGTAAATAATTTTAGTTGTTACGAGTAGTAGTTCTAGATTCTTGGTATATTCTCTAATTTTAATAAATAGTATATATTTTTAACTTTTAAATTGTTGCCTTTTGCCTATCCTCCTCTTAAATTAATTTGGCTGAGGTAGTTAATCTGATAGATTATTGGAAAGCTTTTTTAGTCAAGGATACTTGAATTTTTTGCCCAATAGATTTGAGTTCTGGCAAATACTCGTCAATATCTGCTAAAGGTTCAATCGGAAATAAAATACTAACGGCTACCCAAGGCACACGCTTTTTAGATATCATAGCCAATCTATCTGTCCAAAACCAATCACCAGGTTCTGGACTTCCACCTCCAGACCAAGCATACCACTGCATAACTGCATAAGTTTGTTCATTTGTCCAGCCTCGCAAAAATCTCGCCTCTATATTTGCAGATTGTTTTTCTAGTTCTCCAGTTCCATTATCACTATCTGATGTTTCTAGAGTAAATTTAACTCGTTGATAAGAGTCTGTTTTCCAACGATTAAATCCGTTTATATCCATCCATTCTACTTGGGGTTGATCTCTAGGTCCATTTGGAATTAATATCAATAAAACTACTGATTGATTATCTTTTTTAACTGTTTGAAGTAGCCATTTATGGTCAGCAATTTCCAATTGTCTGTGAGATATTGTTTCCAATTCAGAAATAGTTAACCCATCTTCTCTTATTTGTCTTAAGTCTCTAAAATTAGAAAATTGTGGGGTATTTTTCCATGACCATTTTCCTGTTATATAACCAGGTGCAGCTCCCACTACTAAAATAATTAACAAGAATAGTAATAATATTCCTTTTGAAAGTTGATGTTTGTGAAACAATTTAATACTATAAACCATAAAAAAAATGATGATTTAATTTAATTTGGGGAGTAAGCATTCAGCCATCAGCTATGAGTTATGAAAGGAGAATCAAAAGTTACGCTAATCAGATTAGTCATCAGCTAACTTGATAAATTTAGTAGTTATTACTGGAAAAAGGTAAATGCTTTGACATTTACCAGAAAAAGCTGAAAGCTGAATCTTACGTTATGGATTATTTTGATAATAACTTGGTCTAGCAATTATTAATAGAAAAATGAGATATAGCATTTTGATGTTGCCTTTCTATTACCTGTAATTTCTGGTTTCTAAAAAGTAAAATTCCTATACCTCATCTGCTTAATAAATGTTCTATGTATTAGACTGATTTATAGAATCAACTGATGTTGTAAAATAACTGTCTATCCAGTTCATAATCAGAATTAATAAACCCAACATACAGGCAGAATACATATCACCACCCCATCCGTCATGTAACCAATGAAATGCATCGTCTTGACCTGTTCCATGAAAAACTGTTAGTACAGTATTTCTAATAATATTTGCGGTGACACTGATAAATACTGTACTTAAAAGTAAACAAGTTGTCTTAGTACGACTTGCTATAGCTCCAGTCCAATAAAGTAACATTAAAGAAACATACAAACTGGTAAATAACATTTTTAAACCTGCACAATGGGGGGCTACTTCAACAATTCTATCTCCAACAAACAAATATATTTGCTCAAGAGTAACATCCATATTAAACTGAGTCAAAATAAAGGCAGCAACTGCAGCAATAAATTTTTGTAGAGGTAAGGCATAAGGTTCGATTAAATAAGGAATATTATTAGGGCTAGCAAGCAAAATAAATAGTAGTGCCATGGCCATTAATTTGAATCCGGGAATGCCTTTAAACCAAAGACAAATTCCGGCGAGAGTAAGAGGAAAAGATAAGTTGATTAAGTCGGGAATGCCACTGATATACCAGGCTCCGGCAATTCCTAATAATACGCCTCCTAATGGATGAGATATATTTGGTAATTCTTGCCATTTTTGACGATTATTCCAAGCAATATAACCAGCAAAAGGTAGACCTATTATTCCATGGCTGAAATATTCATGTTGTATACTAATACTTTTATTAATCCATCCATCGTACCAATAGATTATTAATGGAACATACATCAAACAAATTATGGCAACGATGGCTATTGTTAGTAAGTTTTGCTCTAGATAAATGGGAAGTTTTTGGCGAGTTTGCATATTTTTTTTTGTTTAATTTATATCAATTGCAAGAATTAATAATTTGATTTTTTTTTACCTGTAGATATTGAGGAAAATATTTTATTTATCCACTTTTTTGAATTAAATTAGTCAATTTAAAAATATTGTTTGTAAATTAAGTATTTAAGAGACTTTGGATTCTATAAAAATCCAAACATAACTAGGTGAAAGACTGGAAATATATTAGTTCCAAGGTTGAATTTTTACTTTTACACTAATCTAGTTATGACGACAAATATTTTTGTCTTTTTCTTTCCCTTTAATATACATTTAACAAACAATTTCTAATTATAGTCATTTCAAATAAAGATGAAACACTTTTTTGGCTGAAACCCTTTCTAGGTAAAGAAACAATCGTCCCAGTCTTATTCAGAATGACTATAGTTTGAACTGATAGTTTTCTCTGCAAACCCTGAAATTGAGAATTAGTTAGATCAAAAGTTAGCGAAACATCAAGGTATAAAGCCTCTATCTATAATTAATAATTGATAATTATCAATAGTTGTCATGCTCCACTATCAATTATCAATTTTTAAAGATGTAATTATCCATTAAGTAAGTAGATCGTGATAAATTTTGTCCGTGATAGATTAACTTGTAAATTCTCTCAAAAGAATCAATATATAAGACTTTTGATTCATTTTTTGACTAAATATCCAACGTCTTTTTTTTAGCTGGCTCTACTTATTCATTACCAATTATCCATTATCCATTAATAAACTAGCTATTAATAATTTGATTAATTGCCTCAGCAACTTGCTGAATTTGTGCTTCACTAATTACAGGATACATGGGTAAAGATAAAATATGCTTACAGAGGTTTTCACTGTTAGGAAAGTCTCCTTCTTTATAGCCTAAATTTTGATAGGCTGGTTGAAGATGACAGGGTATCGGATAATGAATGCCAATAGATATACCTAAATTTGTTAATTTCTCTTTTAGGGTATCTCGATCAATGGGAGATTTGTCGGTGACTCTAATCACATATAAATGATAAATATGCCCATTACCACTGACATTTTCTATTGGAATAATACCTTTCTCTTGAAGTGGACTGAGGAGATTATCATATTTTTGAGCTGCTTGGTTACGATCGCTATTCCAACCTTTTAAATGAGGGAGCTTGACATTAAGTACCGCTGCCTGTATAGTATCTAATCTACTATTTGTTCCTACTTGCTCATGGACATATTTACTAGGTGCCCCATAATTACGCAGAATGCGCATTTTATTTGCCACCTCTGAGTCTTGAGTAACGACTATTCCTCCATTACCAAAACAACCTAAATTTTTACTTGGATAAAAGCTGAAAGCAGCAGCAGTTCCTATACTTCCAGCATAGTAGCCTTCTCTTTCAGCCAAATGAGCTTGAGCTGCGTCTTCAAATATAATTAGGTTGTTAGCTTGAGCGAAGTCTTTTAGTTCACTAGGACTTACCATTTGGCCATAAAGGTGTACTGGCAATATTGCTTTTGTCTTGGATGTGACTGCTTTTTGAGCAGCTTCCAAGTCAATTAAGGCAGTTTCAGCATGGCAGTCCACAATAACTGGAGTAGCTCCGGCTTGAAGTACACCAATTAAAGTAGCAATAAATGTATTAGCTGGTAAAATTACTTCATCGTTTTGACCAATACCACAAGCTTGAAGTCCAAGTGCAATGGCATCTGTCCCACAAGCAACTCCAACAGCATTTTCAACTCCACAAGCTGCTGCAAATGAGGACTCAAATTTTTCTACGGCTTGACCAAGTATAAAATCTCCTCTATCTAATACCACCTGAATGGCATTTTCAAATTCAGTTTTTAGTGGTTCATGCTGGAGCTTCAGGTCAACGAAGGGAATATTATTTGCCATTATATTTCTATAATATTATCTATGGATTCAATTAAATTAACCAGACTCGACTAGCTAACTTAACTATCTTTAAACTACATTCTATCTAAATTAGACATTTTTAGTATTACCTTACACATTAATTGTAATGATATAAATGTATAAAATAGGACAAATATTTTTAAGAATAATTGGTTTAGTCTAAAATTTCAATTAAATTAGGGTTGGCTGATTAAATCTCAAAGCATTGACAAATAAAGGCTTTATCTTTCTTTTTGTCGAAAAAAGTACCAAGTTTTCAGCTCACATATGCTCAAAAAGGAACGGATTTTGGGCAAGAGTTGGGGGTGATTTTTAGGGACAATGCTGACTTCTACCTCCTCTATAATTCCCATTTCTCAAAAATCTTGCTATCTTTGATTGACTGGGGGGAGGGACGTTCCATGCAACGTCCGTACTGGATGCTGGGAAGTTGGGGAAGAAGTAAACATAAGCATAATTAACATTAACTGTCTAATAATTAGCTAATAAGTTATTTTACCTGTGTTAATTACTTGATAACTGAAGTGTCGCCCAAGTATAGCATTACTTTTGGTAATTGGTATAATTCTTATTTCTCCTGACTCTTAACTATTCCCTATTCCCTACCTTAGTCAAAAGACTTTTGAGTACCAACCCTAAATCATAAAAATATTGCTACACATTAATATTATTGTTTAGTCTAATCCCATAATCAAAAATAAAATCAATTATCGGATCAAAAAAATTAATTATTTATTCCCTAATGCTTGAACTGTAAGGGTAATTTATGTTTTGTAATTTATTCCCACACTTCCCACACTCCCCACACTCTCTCTAACATTACAATGCACCACCACCCATATATTTAGATTTAAGTGTGTATTCCAATAATAGAATTTGAAAAATGCTACTATGATCCAATATGGAGAACTACATTACCCTTTTGGGTAGCCATTTTCTGCCACTGTCTAGTTTAAGTAGGAAAAAAAACGAATGGCTTCAGCTACAGATAACAAAGAAAAACAAAAAGCTTTAGATTCAGTCCTCAAAACTATAGAAAGAAGTTTTGGTAAAGGGTCAATTGTTCGCCTCGGAGATTCTACTAGAATGAAGGTAGAAACAATTCCTAGTGGGGCTTTAACTTTGGACTTGGCCTTGGGAGGTGGTTTGCCCAAGGGCAGAGTTATTGAAATTTACGGTCCAGAAAGTTCGGGTAAAACAACTCTAGCTTTACACGCGATCGCTGAAACTCAAAAAACTGGAGGTATAGCAGCTTTTGTAGATGCGGAACACGCTCTTGACCCCACTTATGCAGCAGCACTAGGGGTAGATATCGAAAATTTATTGGTATCTCAACCTGATACTGGTGAAATGGGTCTAGAAGTAGTCGATCATCTTGTTCGTTCTGTAGCTGTTGATATTGTGGTTATTGACTCGGTAGCAGCATTGGTGCCTAGAGCTGAAATTGAGGGAGAGATGGGAGATTCTCATATGGGCCTTCAGGCTCGTTTGATGAGTCAAGCACTCAGGAAAATTACAGGTAATATTGGTAAGTCTGGTTGTACGGTAGTATTTCTGAACCAGCTTCGCCAAAAAATAGGTGTTGTTTATGGTAATCCAGAAACTACTACTGGTGGTAATGCGCTTAAGTTTTATTCTTCGGTAAGACTTGATATTCGTCGGACACAAACTCTGAAAAAGTCTTCAGAGGAATATGGTATTCATGTTAAGGTGAAGGTTGCGAAAAATAAGGTTGCTCCTCCATTTCGGGTTGCGGAATTTGATATTATTTTTGGTAAAGGAATTTCTACGGTTGGTTGTGTTATTGACTTGGCTGAAGAGACAGATGTAATTAAACGTAGAGGTGCTTGGTATAGCTACGAAGGAAGTAATTTTGCTCAAGGTCGAGAAAAAGCTATTATTTATATGGAAGAAAATATTGACTTTGCCAAAAAAATTGAACAGCAAGTTCGGGAAAAGTTAAGTCATGGTGCTGTGGTTTCGGCTAATTCTGTGGCACGGGTTGATGACATAGAAGAGGATGAAGATGAAGATGAAACTCTAGAACAGGAGTAACTTGAATTTTTAAATTTATAATTAGGGTTTGCGCTCAAAAGTCTTTTTGTTGAGGTAGGGAGCAGGGAGTAGGGGTAATTCATGAATTACCCCTACAACAGTCAAGACCAACGAGGAGTTCTCAAAGAGGCTATCGGTAGTCTAGCCCCTTAATTTTTCTCCCTCCCTTTACCCCAAAATCTTCACTTTTTCAACTTTTTTCACCCAAAACCTGGTACTTTTTCATCGCCTAAAATCCCGAATACGTTGATCTGCTAGTCTTTTGATATTTAATCAGCAAACCCTAATTAATTGTTTTATAGTTGCGGTAATAATGTCACAAAAACTAGGCAACTATGAGCTTTTTTTTCATATAAAATCCTCCTGTTTCGCAGTTTTATAAGAAACCTGGTTTTTTTGGGAGGTTAATGGTAGGAACTTTGCATGCAACGTCCGTACAAGAGTATTTGAGACAAACCCGGTTTCTCTGCTTTTTTATACCGATACTACCGGATTTTGATATCACTGCAATTTTTATTAGGGAAGAAACTTTGCCATATCAAATCAAAACAAGAGAAGATAAAAAGCATTTTACTCAATCCTCCTGTTTATCAAAAGAGGTAATTATTAGAGATTGTTTGTAAAGGAAATATAAAAAGCGAACAGGGAACAGGGAACAGGTAAGAAAGAAGAAATCAAGACAACTATTTGTGACTTAAAAATCTAGGGAATCTCTGTACCTTTCCACCTCTGATATTTTATTTACCAGATTTTAAGCTTTTGAAGTCTTACCTCTTTTAGGTTTTAGTCGCTCTAAGCTCTCTTAATACTTGTTTGACAAACAGTCTCTTAATTCTTAATTCTTAATTCTTAATTCTTAATTATCAATTATTAATTATTGAAACTACCTCAATTTATGTTATGTTTTTAGAAAAAAATTGAGTAATTCTCGATTAACTGTTTGAGGGACTTCTTGCTGAATCCAGTGACCACATTCAGGGATAATTTTTAACCAAAAAGGAGCTGCAATTAGTTTATCTAAACCTTCTGTAAGTCGTTGAGTTAAAAAATAATCTTCCTTACCCCACAAAATTAAAGTAGGTGCTGTGACTAACTGTTGTTTAGGATTAAAGTTTTTTAGCCAATTTTGAGGTAAAAGAAATTGACGATAGTGATTAATTGCAGAAACTAAAGCTCCTGGTTTTTCTAAAGCTGCTTGATAAATCTGAGTAATTTCTTGAGAAAAAGCACTTTTCCGAGTAGCTTGTCCTACAAAAATTCCTTTAATAAATTCTCTTAAATTTTGCTGAATTAACCACTCCGGAATTCCCGGAACTTGAAAAGCCAAGATATGCCAACTTCGTTTTAGTTGGTCTATATTTACTGTTAGTTCTTGAATCAGTTTTTGGGGGTGCGCTGCGTTTAAAATTGCTAAACGGTTTAAATATTGAGGAAATTTTTGGGCTAGATGCCATGCGATCGCCCCTCCCCAATCGTGGCCAACAATATGGGCTTTTACATAACCCAAACTTTCAATTAGTCCCCTAATATCAGCAGCTAAAGTATCTAAATCATAACCATTATCTGGTTTATCAGAATCATTGTAGCCTCGTAAATCTGGAACTACAACCTTGAAATGACGTGCTAATGCTGGCATTTGATAACGCCAAGAATACCAGAACTCAGGGAATCCATGAAGGAGTATAACTAATTCTCCCTCACCTTGAGTCACACAATGTAGACGAATATTGTTAGTATCTACAAAGAAATGTTGCCATTGAGATTCTAAAAAACTCATAGTTTGCAATCGACTGTCCTTTATTTCTAGACATTCCCATACTGTTGATTTATACCAATTGTTAAGTACAACTACAGATCATATTGCAAAAATGAAATTATATAATTCAGCAGGAGATAAGTAGTGTAGGCTAAGTTTATAAAATTGGTATTAGTATTGGTTTTAATCTAGCTAATGTTAATTTTTTTACTTGACTATATTTATAGATTAACATTTACAGGAGCTTGATGGTATCTTAATTAACTAAGTACGTTATCCTATCTAGGTTACAGTGATTATTTAGCTGCCAATTTTTAGATATTCTCAGGATAATTTTCTGGATATATCGTGACAATAATCCAGAAGTTTGTAGATAACTATATCAGTTTAGACCAATTAAAATTGCATATCCTCAAAACAGAGGAAAAAGTCCCATTACCAAAAAATTCAAGTGTAAAGCCTCCCCTTTTAATATAAAATCCGGTTCTACAGTTATCGCACTGATTACTTCGTGTTAAGACAAATGTGATATTGAATACCAATTTAACAATTCATGCTATTCAAGTCCTTTCTTTCTCAGCGTCTGGTGCGTCTCCTGACTCTGAGCGTGATACGATAACTAATTACCCAGATTCTATATAAGGCCATAAAAAGAGAACATTCCAAATTTCAAGCCTCTTGCGTTCCTACGGAATGCTCCGCAAACAGCTAGAGGTACTGATAACTGATAACTGATAACTGATAACTGAAATTACCCCACAATAATTTTTAGACTAAATGGCCTTATTTAAGCTAAAATCTTCTTGTCGAAGTTGATTAGGTTTTTGACAAGGTTGAATCTGATTTTTGATCAAATTGGCTAGTTCTTGTAATTGGCTAATTGCTTCAGCGCCTTCTAGTTTCATTAATTCACGGTCATCTCGCATCTCTGTCCATGTGATACCGTAATCTGAAACAAGAAAGCGAATCAGATGATTTTCCCCGAGGCTAACCATAAATGAAGCACTATTCATTTGACCTCCGCAAGTATAACAGGATGCCAAATACCCTTTATTCTCTAGCACAATTGCCAGAGCTTGAAGGTTCATTACTAAGTCTTGGACAAATTGACGATGTTGTTCTGCGAGTCTCAAAAACATGGTTATCCTCCTATCACCACACCCCTAGATATTAGACTTTAGTTAAGTTTTTATAAAATTTTGGTGTTTAGTTTATGAAATAGTATATACTCAATTATCTTTTCTAGCATATCTCATTAGTTGTTTTGAATTTACAGATACCTTAAGTTAACTGATAGATTTTTTTAGCAAAGTATCAATCACAACATGGAGCAAAGCTTTTGTATTTTGCAGGTTCTAGACTTTAGAGATTAAATGTGGGTTTATCAATCAATCATTTATTAACTCAAACTATGCAGTTATATAAATAATTAATCATAAGCATAAGTGAAATAGCATCAATATACTGCACTTCCCTCCGCCCATGAGGTAAATATTTAGCAGGCAAAATGCCCGCGCTAGAAGAGTTTTAATATTCAAGTTTATACTTCATTTATCTGAAATCTGCTGTATATTGATAAATCTCAGCAAGAGTTATTAATCGCAATAAAGTAGTAATTTTATTTGACTAACCAAAATCAAAATTTTTCTAGAGGTTAATTGTTTAATTTTTGTTAATTGTTACATCTATTTTTAGCTACTTTTCGCTCAACAAAATGGTCTGATTCAATCAGGATTTAGGAAAGTTAAATCATCTTGATATTTGTTGATTTGTTGAATTTAGTTTTTATATTTAGTCCCTTAATTAATTTGATGAATAATATATTTTGATTTTTGCCACCTACCCGGAAATATGTATTAATTTTTTTTGGTTATTTTTGACAATTATTCATTAACCAGCTCAAGTATTTTTTTAGTTTGAGATTAAGCTGTACTCAACTATTTCAAAGAATCTAACATAATAATTTTGATGACAAATTTTATTTTGATTTGGTCTTGAATCAATCTATAAATTTTTTATCAAATTAATATTTACTTCTAGTCATTAAAGTTATTGAACATTAGATAATACTCATTAATTGAATAATGACGTAAGTTAAGTATCAGAGATTAAATGTCTAATTAAATATACAAAAGTATAGTAAGCATTCAGTCTTCAGCTATCAGCTATCAGCTATTTTTGGTTTAAATTTCCAACCACACTCTTAATACTATAAGACTATACTTTATAAACATCTTGCTTAAGATAAAACCTCTATAATGGATAGCTTTAAGAGCTGGAACTTATTGCTGTTAAGGCAGTTCATACTCAGGAGACTAGCTGTTTGCGCAGTATTCA
The DNA here is from genome assembly GCA_051439685.1 of Trichodesmium sp. GTDB lineage: Bacteria > Cyanobacteriota > Cyanobacteriia > Cyanobacteriales > Microcoleaceae > Trichodesmium. The sequence goes on along the minus strand of JBFRWR010000541.1, from coordinate 14,639 downwards.
GGAACGGAAATGCTAATAGCTGTTTTGCTCCGTAACATGAATGTGCAGCATTCCGCAAGAAATGCTTACAAAGTATATAAAAGATACCAAAATTACTCACAGGGACAGGTAATATATCATACAAATTATTGGCGATAAGGCTACTTAAAATCTAGCTATTCCTATATTATTTATAAGGTTTAGATATCTAAATTCACTATTTTTATTCAACTATCAAATTAAAGTTTATGGGTTCCTCGACTGTTTCATCTCTAGTTGAAAAAAGCATCTAAAAAAATATCTAATTGAGAAAAATGTACTAAATCTCAATAGAACCATTAATAATAATTGATGCGTGCTTAATTCATTAAATAACGATAAGTATTGTTATGCAAATTTTATATATTAGCAAAGTTTATTCTATTTGCCACCAGCCGAAAGCAGGGCCGATGAATCTAACTGTTAACCAGGCAAAAATTAGCAATCCAATCCCAATCCATGCGCCTGTTGTAGTCAACTTCATAAATTGTTCACTTTGACTTTTTGTAATTGGCAACCAAGAAATAAACCTTGTCTCTTGGCCGTACTCTTCTCCTAGTGCTTCTTTACGACGCTTTGCTTCACCCATAATTATGTCAATCTTGATTTAAGTAATTTTAATTTTGATCATAACAGTAATTATACAAATGGATTAATTAACTTTAAATTGATTAATTTAACTTTGCTAAATATATTTAAAAAAGTATCAATAAACTTTAAGTAGGTAAACAAAATAAAACTTATATATTGAGTTTTGTAAAATAATTTAAAATCAGATATTCACTGGTTTTACAGGGCATTTCGGACAAATGAGGTACAAGGAGTGAATAGTGAAATTATTATAGGCATTTTGCCTGGGATAGCTATACTTCATAACAACGGAAATTGCTGTAAATTATGTTACATAACTAGAGTCTTTAATCCTACATTCCGCACGACAAAATGTAGCAGAAAAGACAGGAGACAGGAGACAGGAGACAGGAGACAGGAGACAGGATAACTAATTGAGTATTTATGCTTAATATTTTCCTGATAATCTGACTCCTGAGAAAGGTTATAGTGTAGGAGCCAGACAGTATAAATACTGACCAAGCTACTGATTTTTATACTACTTTTCATGTTACAAGTTGACGTGCGGAAGGTGGGTTTAATAGTTAATAACTAATATCATATTTGGTTGAATGGTTATAAACACAAGGTGGGAGGAGGGTTCAGTTTCGGTAGTTAGGAGGGAAGAAGAGAAAAAGAAGAAGAAAGTTTGTTTACCACTAATTACCCGAATAGAATATTAAGTAATCAACCAATAATAAATTTATGGTTACTTCAATTTAATTAGGGTTTGCGGAATAAAGTCTTTTTGCTGAGGTAGGGAATAGGGAATAGAGAATAGTTAAGAGTCAGGAGAAATGGGAAATGAGTGAGGAGGTCGTCGGCAGAATTATCCCTTAATTTTTCTGCCATAGTCTCCCTCAGATCGTGACTTTTGCAGCTTTTTGTTACGGAAAACCTTCCACTTTTCCCAGACTAAAAAAGGCACTTACCTTTTAACGGAAAACCTTCCACTTTTCCCAGCCCAAAAAAGGCACTTACCTTTTATCTGTGAATGTTTTTAGATTTAATCAGCAAACCCTAATTATGGGTTGAATATTCGGATAAAAAGAATTACTTACAGCCGATTTCTTCTCCGTGAGGTACGATTTTGACAGGCAAGATACCTGTGCTATAAAGTTTTTATATTAGAGTTGTAACTTATATAGTCATTCTGAATAAGACTGGGACGAGTGTTTCTTTATCTAGAAAGGGTTTCAGCAAAAAAAGTCTTTCATCCTTATTTGAAATGACTATAACTTCGGAATCTACTGTAATTTCTGATGTTAAATTGCCTAGTTTCAGAGACTATTTGTAAAACAAGTATTAAGAGAGCTTAGAGTGACTAAAATCTAAAAGAGGTAAGACTTCAAAAGCTTAAAATCTGGTAAATACCAGAGGTGGAAAGGTACATAATATTCCCTAGATTTTTAAGTGAAAAATAGTTGTCTTGATTTCTTCTTTCTTATTACCTGTTCCCTTTTTATATTTCCTGATACATTCAATCTCTGAAAATTATGTTAACCATGTCGTATCTAAATAATCAATTTTGGCAAAGGGACTAAGAGCTGCTAAAATTTGCTGACCATAACTACGACGAATCACACGACTATCCAGCATAGCAACAACACCTTGAGATTCTCGGACAGAAGCAATAGCACGCTGTAACTCTTGTAGTGCTTTTGGTAAAAGGTATAATCTAAACCAATCTAAACCCCGTTGCTTATAAAAATTTACTCGTCCAGATACTAAAGGATTTTCTAAAGATGGAAGGGGTAAAGTAGTAATTATTAATAATTGTGGTGGTTGAAGTTTTCTTTGATGTTCTTGCCAAAACTCCCAACCAGTAATTAAAATTCCTTTAACTTCAGGAGACGTTGTCTCAACTTGAACCCTAGAACCAAATTCAGATGCCAAAATAGCACCAATTTGAGTTTTTAGTGGTAAATCTCCAATAATAATTACTATTAATCCATCAACTGCCTGAGAACTGATATATAATAAAGTCCTAATTTCTTCAATAGACGCTGATTGAAATTGAGGAGTATTAGGCATTGGTAAGCCATTGGGCAGATATAATTGAATCATATCATGGCGATGATTGAGGGAAAATTTAACACAAGTTAAGTCTCCTAAACCCATCGTCTGTCTATAGTTATTAGCTTGTGTCTCTAAGTCTAATGCTCCGCCAATAATTACTACTGGTTGTTGAGTCCAAATATTACTGAGAGCTTCAGATAAATCATAAGGAGTACAGTATAAAGAAAATGACCCCCTCTGACGATGAAGTTCTACCCATCTTAGCTGTCCCTCCTGTTGCCACTGATGCCAAAAATTTCGATCTAAATAATTACTCTGTAATTCTTGATTTTTGAGAGTTAATGATAAAGATTGGATTAATTGTTGTAAAATACGCTGTTCATTTTGTTCAATTAAGTAACAATTGTAAGGGTTTACCGGATGTTGGAATAGGGAGCGAGTTAAGTTAATTCTGACCTGACGAATAAATTCACTTTTGTCAGGATAAACTTGCATAAGTTGATTCCAGTCAGCAGGTAAAAAGCTGGCAGTTAAATAATTTTGAATCCAAGTTTCTAAATTATCCGCCCAATCAATAATTGTGGGAATACCTTGAGGAAACTGATTATTCTCCCATTGACTAACTAACCAAGAGTGAGGGGTCATTAGTAGTAGTCCATTAAAATTAGGGTCTTGTGGCGGGTAAGTTTCGATTGCTTTATCAGGCAGGGATAAGTTAATGTTTGAATTATCTGCAAGTAATCTGGGTATTTCTACTCTGAGCAAACGTTGTTGTACTGACTCAGGAGCGACTAAGATTGTTTGTCCTGGCCACATCAAAATGGGGAGTAGATAGCTCAACTGGTATTGTTGATTATGGCTACCTGGTGGTGAACCTGTTTGAATCAAAGCACTACGTCCCAGTCGCAAAGCCCTAGCAACTAATCGGGCCATAGTCAAATTATGAGGCCAGTGAGGTTGGTTTTGCGATCGCAGGAAATTACGCAGAGAGTTATGGACTTCTACTTCAATCACAGAATTTAATCTAAGTAATAAAAGCTATTGATAAAATCAACTACCTTATTTTCAGGAGGAAAAGAGAATTTTTGCTCAGTAATATTTTGACAAACTTTTTTACCAAAGTTGGGATTAGTGCTGACTATTAAACTCTTGCCACTTGAATTATTTAAAATTAGCTGAGTAGGAGCGGAAAAGAATTTTATCTTGCTTCTCACTGACTCAATTACTTTTTTAATTCTCAGATTTTTTTTAATGATTTGTTCCATACCTATTTCTAATTCTAGTATTTTAGTATTCATTTTTTTAAAAGGGATATTTTTCACGACTTCTATAAGATTAAGTTGAGATTTTTTAGCATCAGCAAAAGGAAGTATGACAACAAATGCTAGGAGAAATAAAAGTTCATCACTGTCTACTCTAAAATTCAAAATAGTTTTTTGATAGCTAACTTCAATACTAGGAGGACGATTAATAAATTCATAATCTTTACCTAAGTGATAGTAACTTGTAGCTAGAGCAACATTAGCTTTAAGTGCTAAAGGTGAATCAACAATAATTTGAACTATTGGAGATTTTTGGTTAAAAAATCTTTTAGATTCTGCTGATGATTTAAAGTGATAGACTTGAGAATTATCTCCTTTAGAACTAACATCAATCCATTCACAAACAATTTCTTCTGCTTTAATATTTAATCTAGAAACGTCATACAATTTTGCTCCGGTTAAAATTGCTCCTGATAAATCTACTCCCACTAAATCAGCTCTAGTTAAATTAGCTTCAGTTAAATCCGCATGAACTAAACTAGCATTAGTTAATTTTGTATTAGTTAAATTTGCGCCACGAAGATTAGCTCCACTCAACTTAACATTACTCAGATCAGCATCAGTCAAGTCTGCTCCATTAAGCATAGCCCATCTCAAATTAGCCCCATTGAATTGAGCGTGCCTCATATTGGCTATACTGAGTTTTGCCTGTCTCAATTCAGCATTAGTAAAATTAGCCCCCTGTAGATTTGCCTTTGTTAGATCGGTACTGTGAAGATTAGCTTGTTCTAGATTAGCTCCTGATAGGAGAGCAAGTCTTAAATTTACACTACTTAGGTTGGCTTGAGTTAAGTTAGCTTGAGTAAGTATAGCTTCTCTCATATCAGCACCACTGAGATTAGCTCTCGTAAGATTAGCTTCAGTTAGTTCTACTCTGACTAATTCTCCTTTAACTAGGGTAGCTTCCACTAATTGAGCTTCGCTGAGATTAGCCCTGACTAGATTGGCCACATTTAGAGTTGCTTGGTTTAATATTGCTTTGTGGAGATTAGCGCTGCTAAGACGAGCTACATTAAGATTAGCTTTACTAAGATTAGCACTTCTCAAGTCTGCACCACTGAGATTAGAAACAAATAAAATTGCTCCACGGAGATTAGTTTGACTCAAATTCATTTGACTCAGGTTAACTTCTGTCAAATTAATCGCAGCAAAATTTCTTTCTCCCTTTGCATATTTTTTGACTAATTCGTACCTTTTTAATATTTCTTCTGACATTTATAAATTTACTATTCTAATTGATTAAGTAGCTTAAATTATATTTGGTTTATATATCAGATTATTCAGGTTTGTTAATTAGAGTATTTTATCAGCATTTAGCTATTAGTCGTCAGTTTTCAGGATTTTCATAATCCAGCAATTGTCAAAGTCTACTAATATAGCAATATGATTTGAATTGTGAGATATTGGAAAGTTTTCGGGAACAGGGAACGCTTAACTGGGAACACAAAAGAAGAAAAAAATGTATTTTCTAAGTATGAGCAATGGTATATTCCATACTTTTAAGGAATATCTCAATTCTCACATCTGATTCCTGATTGCTATATAAGCATTTAGAGATTGTTTGTAAAGTAAATATAAATTAAGGTGATAGGGAACACTTAACTGGGAACAGGGAACAGGTAATAAGAAATTAAGACAACTATTTGTCACTTAAAAATCTAGGGAAATTTGTACCTTTCCATCTCTGGTATTTAACAAATTTTAAGCTTTTGAAGTCTTACCTCTTTTAGATTTTAGTCACAGTCACTCTCAGCTCTCTTAATACTTGTTTTACAAATAGTCTCTTAGCTATTAGCATTTCTGTTCCGAAATCCTGCATAAACAGCTTTCAGTTTTTCCTGATAAATACTTTCACATTCAGCTTTTGAAAGTAATAACTACTAGAGTTATAAAGTTAGCTGATGACTAATTTCATTAGCATAACTTTTGATTCCTCCTTTCATTCTTGATAGCTGATAGCTATTAGCTGACGCCTGTTTGCGGAGCATTCCGGTACGGAAATGCTTACCTACTAATTAGCTATTATGCCTACTTTTAATTCTCTGTCAATATCTCAGAGATTGAATGTATCAGAAAAGATAAAAATGAGATAGAGAATAGGGAGAAATAATTGATAATTTATGGATAATAACTGAGATAGATAATAAAATCTGTAATTAATTTTCCATAAGCACTAATATGTAATTAATTTTGTGCAGATGCTAATGGTAATATGTAAGCATTCAGCTATTAACAGTCAGCTCTTCCTGCGGAATCCTGCGCAAACAGCCATAAAAATGAATAAAGCTATTCATTTCACTTCTATCAGATTTTCAAATAGTTCTTAGAAATATTCCAATTGCTTTTTCCTTCTTTGAAAGGCAATAAAAGAGATAGCTAATAGCTGATAGCTGACTGCTGAATGCTTACGGTAATATTATTTGATTGGTGAGATACTTTAGACTTTTCGGGAATAGAGAATAGGGATAGTAGTCAATATTTAGTATTTTTAAATATCTCGAATTTCTAGTTAACTATAACCTCACCTTGAGCAGCTATATATTAGTCCTTGATTTTTGAAAAATCTAACTTATTTTTATTTTTTGGCGTTGCTGAAACACGGTATAAAACTACATTATTCATTAATTGATAATTGATAATTACCTCTGGTTAAAACCGTTCTTGATTGAAGCTCAGGAAATATTATTTCTTTTTTTCCCTTTAAAAGGGGAGACTTTAAACCAGAATTATTTAATTAATAATAATAATTAATAATTAATAATTCGGTAAGATAAGTTGAGAGTTCATTGCGCTTAAGTGCAAATCAGATTTCAGACCCACCTATCAGGTTAGGAAATAAATTCTTTCTACCTCCCGACTCCTGACTTCTGACTCCTGACTCCTAAACCTTAACTGCTAAATAGGGTTTGCTGAAAAAAGCAGAGTGTAGGGAGCGTGGGAAGTGTGGGAAGTGTGGGGAGGGTGGGGAGACAGAGAACATCAGAGAAATAATTGTTCGGAGATTTTTTCTACCCTTGGTTTGCCTAAAATCCTGACTTTTTGATAGTTTGAGCAAGAATTGTTGCACTTTTTCTGGATGAAAAAAGACTATAACCTTTACAGATAAATACTTTTAGATTTAATCAGCAGAGCAATAATTAGAGACTGTTTGTCAAAGGAATGTTAAATTCAGGTGTAGTGTCGTGTCAAACTTGAAATGCCATTTTAGAAAAATGGCAAGATGCTGATTTTTCAAACTTGAAATGCCATTTTAGAAAAATGGCAGGATGCTGATTTTTCAAAGTAAAGAGTCAAAAATCTATTCCACTACTTTAAAGCTTGACGCGACAGTAGGGTGAGTTTTGGGTTCCGCAAAGCTCCGCTATTCATGTTGTGGAGCATTGTCAGGAAAAAGGTGGCAATACTTATGCTGGGGAAGCAAAATCTTAACTGGGAGTTGTAACCCACGGAACATACCTAATCTTCACAACTCTAGCTATCTTAATCTTTGGTTGTGCATTTACTCTCTTAATGAAGTACATATATTTAAGTTTTAGGGAGTAGGGGAGATGAGAAAATAGGCAAAAATACTCTTTCCAGGCGTACCACATTAACCTGGAATTTGTTGGAATCTCATGTCTATATGAATAATTATAAAGAATTAGGACTTGCTGATTAAATCTCAAAACATTTACAGAGAAAGTTCAGCAATTAACAATTTTCATGTGGGTAACAGCCGTTTGCGGAGCATTCCGTAGGAATACAATTAATAATTACCTCTTCTGAAAACTGATAAGATTAACTAAAAAGATTTTTGTTGATTTAATCCCCTATCCAAGAGTCGGCTTCAAGGCGTGAATTGTTGAATGAATAATTATTCATTATTCGGTAAGTACCTTTTTAGGTCTGGAAAAAGGACCTAGTTTTCAGCTTTTTATAATCAAAAAGGAGGGCATTTTGGGCAATAGTTCACCAAAAAAATTACTCCCGTAGGGACGTTGCATACAAAGTCCCTCCTCCCCCGCTTTTCTACTCCTTAAAAAAAGAGTTTTTCAGCAAATCCTAATTAGGGAGGAGTCAGGATGCAGGAGGTAGAATAGGGGACATAAAGAATATATCAACAGCAGAAGGAGAAACTTTTTTTATCATGCTCCTAAACAGACATGATATAATACTAAATCTGGTTAGAAAAAAGGTTTTTTCCAACTATCAAATCCTACTTATGCGAAAGGTGCAACTTTTTGAATACCCTCTGACTAAGACGGACATAATCTAATAAATGAAAAATGAGATATTTTAGATGTATTGAATCAAATCAATTGAAAATATGGCGTTGCTGATGCGTGGGTATGATTTGTATTGTTTGACAATTGCTAAACTATTGAATCACGAATATTCGAGATTATTTAATTGTTATTTTCATACTTTGATTCAGCAACGCCACAAAATAAAATCAATTATTATCTATAAATTGTCAATTATTTATCCCTGTTCCCTCTTCTCTGGAGATGTCTAGTATTCAACCGGATTTGATCTAACTCACTAACACCTAACCTTCGATTCTCTCTTAAAATTTATTTTTATAGAATCTTCTAATAATTTGGAAGTTTCTGAATATTTATAGGATTTGTCAGTCAAGTATGAGTTATACTTTTACCGAAAAATTAGGCATTGCAAAATCAGGAATGATGAAGTCTGAAATTTAGATATTTTTAGATAATTCTTTTCTTCATATCTGTTCTGTACAGTTTAAAACCTATTATCATTCTTTAATTTGTAACCCCAAAAATTAAGGTATAAAACCTCTCTTCAATAATGAATAATTGATAATTGACAATTATCAATTGTCAATAGTTTTCATGCTCGACTATCCATGATCAATTGTTAAAGACTTAACTATCCATTATCTCATGTCCGGTAGCATCGGTATTGTAAAAGGGTAAGAATTTCAGAATTATGAAATTTGCTTTGTCAGGCTATTAACCCCAACAAAAACTTAAATTTCCTGTAAATATTCACCCTTTAGTTTACACAAACCCGCACTAGCGGACATGATAGATATTATTCATTATCAATTAATGAACCAATCCTATTTTTTCTCGGAAGAGGTAATTTTTAATTCCTAATTGGGGTTTGCTGATTAAATCTAATACAATTGATAGTAAAGGTTTTAATATTTTTAGGTCTGGAAAAAGTGCAAGCTTTTAAGTGCAAAAGGTTCAAAAAGTTAGCCTTTAATGCTAACTATAATAGAAAAATTAAGAGACTATTTTTCCTACTACCTCCTCTCTCACTCCCATTTCTGCTAACTTCTGACTCCTACCCTCCACCAAAATACTTTTTCAGCAAACCCTAATTTTTGAAATCTCTTTCCTTTTTCCCCTTGACTAATACCTATACTTTTTAGACCTCATCAGTATTCAGAATTGCTATATTCTCATTTGATTTTACTATCGTGACTAACAACTAAATTTTTTACTATTATAAAATAGAGGAGAAATAGAAAAAAATTATGATTAATTCTCTTCCTATCTTCCCATCTTATTCAACTACATTACTAATTAGTTGTATAGGCGCATTTCTCCAAAGTTGATCTAATCTGTTAGCTGGCATAGTTAAATATAAGACATCACCTGAACTTAAAGTTGCATTTAACAAATCCCAAGCATGAATTTCTCGACCATTACTTTCTATATACAAAGGTACAAAATCCGCAATTTTAGCTGCTTCTTGAGTAACTTTTCCACAGAAAGGATGTCCAGGTGTAATTAACGTTGCTAATGCTACCCACAAACTATCTGCTGTAATTCCATTTCCAAGAATTCTACCACCAATAGCCGCTGCTGCAAAAGCAGGAGATGCTAACTCAGTCGGACTAAGTACAGATTCAAATTCAAAAACCTGTTGGACCATCAAAGCGAGGTGAGGGTCTTGATTTCTTACAACAACTGGTATTTTGGGAACAAGTCCTTTAGCACTTAAAGCAATTTCTAAGTTAACAATATCATTACCAGTGACAGCTAACAAAGCTTCAGCTTTTTGAATATTAGCAACTTCTAGGGTTGTTGATAAACTTGCATCTCCCTCAATTATAGGGATTTTCATCGATCTAGCAGTATTCAGAAATCGACAATTAGGATTTCTTTCTATTATCACTACTTCATAACCACTGGCAATAAGTTGCTGGGCAATATGTAGACCAATTCCTCCAAAACCACAGATAATGTAATGATGGCGCAGTGGAATACGCGCTGCATCCCAATATTCTTGGAAGCGAGTACCTAATACAAAGTCATTCAGGAGTGCATAACAAATACCAACTATCGCTGTACCTACAAGCATCATTATGGAGGTAAATATTTTAACACTACCTGGCGCTTGTTCTGCGATTTTTTCGTTTCCTCCAGCTCCCGTAATCATTCCCACCGTAAAGTAGAGGGAATCAACGAAACTATTATTCAAATTAATACTAATATAAGTAATAGTACAAACTAAGACAGTTACTAAAAGAGCTAAGTTGAGGATTACTGCTGATTTGCTATGTCGCTGAAATTGTCTGAGTCTGGCAAATATTTTGAAAAAGTTGTGGATCAAACTTTGTCTGCGAGTCCGCACGCTAGGTTTACTAGCAATAATTAGTCGATCTCCTACCTTTAACTGCCGTCCCTTAACTACTGCAGAGACCAAATCAATTGGATCGTCAACTGGGATGTAGTAAATTAACATCAAATTACGGTCGTCCCAGAGCTTGCTCAGTTTCCAACCTTTCCAGCGATGATTTTGATCGATCAATTCTTCGTGCATTGGCCAAGTCTGATTGTATAGACTTAGTTGGCCAATAGCATGATTTCCTAGGGCGGCAAAAGCAAAGACTGGTGCTGCTAAAGCTGACACACTCATAGTTGTATGGTCTGTCAATGTATGATCTAAGCGATCGCCCAGACTTGTATTAAACAGACGGTTGATAATCCGAATTTTGGGATTGAGAATCCTTGCTAGCATTAAGACGGCCAAATTAACAGACTCATCTTTCCCTGCTAAAACCAGAGTATGGGCACTTTGAATGCCTGCTGCTAATAATGTAGATGCTGAACGAAAGTTGCCAACAATAATTTCTGACGCCTCTCCACGGAGTGGACGGTCACTAATGCCAACAACTGTTGCACCCTGCTGTCTTAATAGACGAAATATTTTGTAGCCGGTACGACCCAAGCCACAGACTATGATTCTAGGTTTCATAGATCAGGAAAGTTATTAAAGTAATGTTAAGAAGTCGTCTTTTACTGTGTGTTATAAACTATGATTTATTATTTATACTAAAAAAAATGTAGCTTACAACACTGTTTATTCCTATATATTGATCGGAATTTTTGGTAATAGGTTAGTCTTTGATTAATTTAGATTATTTTTTTGAAGAACTTTTAATCTTTGTTAACTTTATATAATTTTATATACAAAAATATATTTGCAACTAACATTACCTACAGTTAGTCAAATTAAATTATCTTGAATTTTAGCGATTGCTTAAAGTCAGGATGTTGCTAATCAAGATTATTATATATAAATAATAACAAAAAATCAATAAGTATGCCAAAGGAATATTGAACATTAATTATTTTTCAAAGTTGAAAAATAAATATTTTAATTATAGTATTTTTGCTCAGGTATCCTGTAAAATTGTTATCTACAAATCGTCAGCATTCACCACTTAGCTAATAGCTAGTCTGCTCTAGAGGAAGGTAAGCATTAAGTATTTAGCAATTCAAAGCTTCAGCTATTGCCTTTAGTTTAAATAATTGAGGTAGAATTTATACTTAATTACCAAAGTCAGCTCAAACAGTCTATATTCATTTAAACTTCTTGATCGGAGGTAATATACGCAGTTCCTCTGCAAGAGGCTAGCTGACAGCTAATAGCTGAATGCTTAAAGAGGAACTTTCCTTTCCTGCGGAATGCTCCGCAAACATATCGTGGAGCAAAACGTCAACAGCTTTTGAGATACATCTATTAATTTCCTGCCACAAATTATACCAATTTCCTAAAGTCAGGCTACAAATAATTTGAAATCTAAGATTTCAAGTTTGATAGATACTTTTACAAGTGTTGTTGAAGTGTCGTTTAAGTGTATGAAATTGTTATTATAAAGGAGCTTACCTTTATCTGTAAATCCTTTGATATTTAATCAGCAAGCCCTAATTAATATAAAGAAATTTGCACGTCTATCTGTTTGATAATTGATAATTGATAATTACCTCTCCCTAAAAGGGAGAGGATTGAGGAATAAGGAAAAGATTTATTTTTTTTCCCCTTGAAAGGGGAGGCTTTAAACCTGAATGATCTAATTATTTAATTGTTTAATTGTTTAATTATTAATTATTTCGGTAAATTTTTTCACCTACCTACTTAATTCATAAAATTATGAGGTTTTCTAATGTTAACTCTTTATCACACCCCCATATCTCCTAACTCCCGTCGCGTCTGGGTGACACTGCTAGAAAAAGGACTTCAGTTTGAACTGGTAGAAGTCAAACTTAGTGGAGAGCAATTTCAACCTGATTTTTTAGCAATTAATCCTTTTCATCACATTCCTGCTTTAGTAGATGATGGTTTTAATGTAATTGAATCTTTGGCAATTCTTGACTATTTAGAAGCAAAATATCCTACCCCTACTATGTTGCCTAAAAATGTCAAAGACCTAACAATTGTGCGGATGGTACAAATGGTAAGTGTTAATGAATTATTGCCTGCCATTACTCCACTGGTGTCACGAATTTTAGATATACCTGGAGAAGACCCAGAAAAAGTTAAGAAAGCAGAGGAGAAAATTGCAACGGTCTTAACATTTTTCGAGAATTTATTGGGCGATCGCCCTTATTTTGGTAGTGACAATTTAACTTTAGCTGATGTTGTTGCTGGTACTATTATCCCGATATTATTCAGAGGTGGTATTTCTTTAGATAAATATCCTAAAATTAGTGCTTGGTCCAGTAGTTTAATAGCACGCCCCGCATGGCAAAATTCTGAGGCTACAGAGGCAGCATTTGCCGAATTTAGGTCTAATATGTTAGCCCGAATGCAACAACAATAAGGAAGAAGGAAGAAGGAAGAAGAGAAGGAAAAACTTTAAATATAGTAGATATTTCCCCACCTTTTATAGCGTTCCGATCTAGGGAACAGGGAACAGGGAACACTTAACTGGAAGCTGTTAAAGGATTTTCCTAGGTCATGCTGCGCAAACAGGATTTAGAAATGTCCGCGCCCTTAATGCGTAGCGCTATACCGAATGAAGACCCCGCCCGATCGGGCGGGGTTTAAATAATTAAATAATTCAGCACCCTTTGCCTCCCCTGTCAAGGGGAAAAAATAATTTTTTTTCCTTATTCGTCAATCCTATCCCTTTTAGGGAGAGGTAATTATCAATTATCAATTATTATTAGGACTTATATCATGTTCGGATAATCACTAACTATAAAGTCATTGCGACTGGAACGGAGTGGAAGGAAGCAATCTCAAGGGTTTGAGATGTCTCTTCCATCTATATTTTAATCATAACTATTCAACCGAACATGATATTACGCAAAGAAACCCGGTTTCTACGATAAATCGTTGTTTTGAGCAATAGACGTCTAAGAGAAACCGGGTTTCTGGGTTCTCCTGTGTAAGTCCTGATTATATTTCTCTGAGGACTGACTCCTTTTTTGGCGTTGCTGAAATTTTGGGATGAATATTAAGTGGGGAACGGGCAAGATGCCCATTCCACAAAACTATAAAACTATTAAAATCATCCTGCATTTATGCAACGCCCCTTTTTTTATACTTCTTTCTCCTCTATTCCCTCCTTACTTCCCCTCCAGGGAGGGGTTAGGGGTGGGTTTACTCCTGACTCTTGACTAAAAAAAAGGTCTCAAGCCTCCCCTTTTAAGGGGATAAAAAAATCAAATTCAGTATTTCAAGCCTCCTGGTTCACTGCTGAGGTACTGATAACTGATAACTGATAACTGAAATGACTCCTCCCTCCTTTTCCCTATACCCCGTTTCTGCATTCAGGGCAACCACGGGGGGTTGCCTCTACAATTATTCCCTACTCAAACGCTGATAAACTGTCACTAACCCATCCACATCTCCAACATTTCCTGGAAATAAAACCACAGGTAACTCAGGAAACTGAGGATGGTCTGTAGGAGTTCGTACCATCGAACAACCTGCCAATACCTGACCTAACAACCTGGCAGTAGTCAAAGCTAAACCTTTACTCACAGTATCATTAGAAGTAATTCCACCTTTACTAATTAAAAATCCGATATCCTCTGGCAAACCCCGAACAATATCCATTAATAATTCTGACACTGCTACACCAAACTCTAAGCGCACCTGCACATTTTCAAAAGTCAACTCTTCGCGACTGGTATAAACTACAGGTGTTTTCCCTTCTGCATGAACAGCATGAACTTTTACCAGAATATTTTTGAGTAAATTTGCTCTTTGCTCAGGAGAGTCTTCAACTAAATGAGACACATCCACTTCTACACCCACAACATCAGATTCCTGTAATAACCTTTCCAACTGTTGAGTAGACTTCTTAACGTGAGAACCCACAATAATTGCACCTGGTTTCCCACTCCTCACATATTGTCTCATCTCGTCCGCAGCTACAGGTTGAGGACCTAAAGCAGCGAGGGAAGTTAAAATACT
>JBFRWR010000540.1:0-26024 GCA_051439685.1 Trichodesmium sp. | reverse complement strand
GACCCAAAGGGACGATTATTGTCTGAAAAATCGGCAAATGGGTGGTAAATTTTCCGATTCTCCTGTCCCCTAATCTTCCATTCTCCAGCGCATCTTTAACTTGCAATACTTTGAAATATCCCTATAGAGTAGGGAAAATTTATGAATTGTCCAGATACCCTCTTTTCTTGATAGCAGGGTTAATTCTTTTTAGTCAGAGAATATTTGCAACCCTATATTTTTTGAGTCCTGTACTTCCTAGACTCCCCACCCTCCCCTCCTTTTTTCTCTAGTGACAAATAAATAGGGCTTACTAATTAAATATCAAAGCACTGATAGATATTGATTTCAGCCTTTTTTGGTCTAAAAAAAGTGCCCCTGTTTCCATCTATAGAGCTGCAAAAAGCTAGTATTTGAGGACGATGAAGGCAGAAAAATCTTGGGACAATTTTGACGACTACCTTCTCTATAATTTCCATTTCTCCTGTCTCCAGTCTCCTGTCTCCTGTCTCCTGTCTCCTGTCTCCTGTCTCCTGTATAGCTGTCTCCTACCCCTAGCAAAAGACTTTATGAGCGCAAACCCTAAATAGACTCTCTGTTATTGATAGGTCTAATTTAGTCTTAACAGGAATGACCATAGAATTCTATACGATAGTCAGTAATTTTTATTCCTGTCTGTTTTTCAATCCGCTCTAGCAACTCTTGAGGTAATTCTACATAAACATCCATAATTTGTCCTGTATCTAAGCAGTTGAGATGAGAGTGAGGCTCAGTAATATTTCCATATAATCGACCATCAGCACGTTCAATACATTCAATAATTCCTTCTTTAGAGAGAGCTTCTAAATTTTGATAAACAGAAGTATGGCCTATTTCTTTCCCTTGAAAATTTAATCGATCATAAATTTCTCTAGCTGAGAGATGCTCTTTTTCTTGCCACAAAATTTCTAGTATATATCGACGCTGACGACTCAGACGCATTCCTTTAGCTTGACAATTATTTAAAGCATCTTCTAATGAGCGAATTTGTTTCACAGGGTCAAGTTTTCTCCTCATCAACCACAATTTTGAGTCTCGATAATAGACTTTTTATGTTCAACAAATGTTTCTTTGATTTTGCCAAATCGAATTTTTTCTGACTAATCTTATCTGATCAACTTGCTCGATCATCCAAGATTCTTTATAAGAAGAATAAAAGGAAATTTAGATTCATTTACAGCTAGAATGACAATTAAGATAGCCATAAATACTGAACAAATTAATCATCTGGATGTATCCCCAGTTGACAGTGTTATCTCTCAATTACTGGAAGAAGGAGCGATCGCCTCTTCTGAACAGCAACTAAGTTTGACCATCAACTATAATCGCGATCCCCAAGACCCAAGAGAACTTTCAGAAATTCCAGAAGTCCGTTTATGGTTTATCCGTTTGGACAGTCGTTACCCCTGGTTGCCATTTTTGCTCAACTGGAAAGAAGGGGAGTTAGGTATTTATACAGCCATGCTTGTCCCTCACCAATTTCATCGAACTGAAGGCATCCAGTATAACCCAGAAGCATTAGAAATATTTCTGATGCACAAAATTTTTATTATGAGAGACTGGTTAAAACAACAGAACATTTCTAGCCAATCAAGATTAATGTCTATGTCACAAATGTTAGGCTATGATTTGTCTGAAGAATTTTTTGTATCAATCCCTAATGGGGATTGATACAGACAGATAGCTATAGTCATTCCAGTTAAGATTGAGACACTTCAGCTTGAGAGAATCCTGGAAAATCAGGAATTTAGCTGTCTCATTTTTATTGAAAACGACTATATATTCTAGTTTGAAGCATCTCCGCCCCAAATTTTCTGTAAGACATCTTGGGGTGAAATATCAACCATTTTACCAGTCCTAGATTTAATTGCAACTAAGCGATCGCTCTTAGGCAATAATTTTTCTGGTTCAGTTGGGCCAAACAAAGCGATGGTATATGTCCCAACTGCCACTGCTAAGTGCATTGGGGCACTATCAGTACATAACATCAAGTTAGCTGAAGCAATCATAGCAGCCAATTTACCCACATCTCCAGGGATGACTACTTTGATATTTGGGTCAAGTTCGGTAATTTCGCTGACCCAAGAGCCATCTTCTGGACCTTTAACAATTACTACTGGCAAATTAGGCTGTTTCTGTTGCAATTCTCCGATAATCTCTTGCCAGTAATTAGTAGGATAAATCTTATCAATACCTTTGACTTGAGCTAGTTGACTCGAACCGCCATGAATCAGAATATATCCACTCTCAGAAACTCCTAATTTTTGCTGTTCATTTTCGGCCCAATCAATATCTGTTTTGGGCACATTAATTGATATACCCGGAAAAGGAGTATTAATGTCCATCCCCGGCAACAAGTCATGGTACATCTGAGCAGCATATTGTTCAGTTTTCAAAGGTATTGGGTTTGTGAGAAACATTGCTCCATTACCTGCATAACCTACCCGTTTAGGAATTCCGGTTAACCATAACAATAGGCCAACTGTCCAACGTTGTCCCAAGGAAATTACTGCTTCGTATTCGCGATCGCGCATAATACCTAGTAGATTTCCCCAGTCTGCCAAACTATTGGCATCTTTAAAGTCATAACTTAAGACATCTCGCACGGACTTACAAACTCGGTATGCACCTCTGGAGCGAGGTTCTACAATTACGTCTATCTGAGATTCTGGATAGAATTTTTTCAGGTCATCCAGAGTAGGAAAAAATAAAATTTGGTCGCCTATTCCACCAGGGACAAGGGCTAGTATTCTCATATTTAAGAGATTCAGATTAATTATTTATTAGTTGAACACAATACCAACCATATCTTACGATTAGGATTGGGAATTATATCTTTAGTAGACATTCATTTTTTAGTAATGAGTATATACCTAGATTAAGTTGTTGATTGGAAATCTAAAACACAAAATGTATTTATTGATTCCTGCTGCGGGTATGGGGCGACGGATGGGTAGCTCTCGAAATAAGTTATTGCTGACTCTACAGGGCAAATCTTTACTTAATTGGACTCTTGAAGCTGCTATAAAATCTAGTCATATTAATTGGATTGGAATTATTGGCCAACCTGTTGATTTTCCAGATTTTCAACAGATGATTTCTAATTTGTCTACTAATAAGTATATTGAACTAATTGAGGGAGGGGCAACTCGTCAAGAGTCTGTTTATAATGGTTTGCAAGCTTTACCTGCTGAAGCGGAACAAGTTTTAATTCACGATGGGGCAAGATGTTTGGCTACTCCTGGACTTTTCGACAGGTGTGCTGAGGAGATTCTACAATGTTCTGGTTTAATTGCTGCGATACCAGTGAAGGACACGATTAAGGTTGTAGGTTCCTCTGGTTTAATTGAGGATACACCAGATCGAAAGAATTTATGGGCAGCTCAGACACCCCAGGGGTTTGAGGTGAGGTTATTGAAAGAGTGTCACGAAAAGGGACGTCAGTTAGGTTGGGAAGTGACTGATGATGCTGCTTTGTTTGAAAAGTGTGGTTTGTCTGTGAAGGTTGTGATGGGAGAGGAGACTAATTTAAAGGTGACTACTCCGGTGGATTTAAAAGTAGCAGAATTTATTCTCAAGGAAGCAGGAAATAATTAATAATGGATAATTAATAATGGATAATTGATAATGGATAATTAATAATTAATGCAGTAGATTCCGTATTTACGAATTACAACTAACACTCATAAATATTTTTTTTCTATTACCTATACCCTGTTCCCTATCTTCTTTTTTCATATTTCCGTTACAAACAACCTCTGAGATAGTCTGTCATTAATAATTAATGCTCCCGTCGAAATAATTATTAATTGTTAATTGCTGAACTTACATTTTGCAAGTTAATGTTAATTACTTTCAGCAAAAAATTAAGGTTGAAAGCCTTCTATTTCAAAAGAAACAATGAATTTATTTTCCTTTTATTCAATCCTCTTCCTTTGAGGGAGAGGTAATTATCAATTACCCATTATCAATTATCAATTATCAATTATTGAACCTTACTCCCTATTCCCTATCTCATTTGATACATTCAATCTCTAATTCAAGAAAGTTTTTACGAGCAAAATTACCATTATTCATTATCAATTAATCTGATTTCTTTATATTCAATTTCGTTACAGTTTTACTTAAGGTAATTATCAATTTCCATTATTTATCCCTATAATGGGATTATTTGTTAATTCTGTGAATATAATTGCTAGAACTCTGTTATTATTGTTGATTTTTTCCAAATATCAATTAACAATTTCTCAGTTACCTAGCTCCTCAGAAATAATTTTGCCAAATTATCAAAATGATACTACAACTTTAGCAGATATTTTGAGGCGGGGTATGCTTTTGGAAAAGATGAATACTTGGTCAGGGAAACTGTTAATTGTTAAGGTAGATGATGTTAAAAATCCTCCAGTATTTCATAAGTTTTATTATCAATCTTTATTTGTTGATAGAAATAATAATAGTTGGCAAGATGAAGCAGATGCAGGTTTTTTTAATCCTGCTTCTACTGTTAAGATAGGTATTGCTGCTTTGGTATTAGAAAAGCTGCATCAACTGGGATTAGGTAGAGAAACTAAATATCAAATTGTAGGGGAGTCAAATTGGTATGATATATATGATGATATTCGCAGTTCTCTGGTAATTTCTGATAATGATGCGACTAATCGTTTGATTCTGTTTTTGGGTTTTGATCTGATTAATCAGAAAATGAAAGCTAAAGGTTTACAGCATTTTATTGTGAATAGATTGATGCTAAATCAGGGGGTTTTGGTTGACTCACCTGCTTTTAATTTAAGTTTTGGTGACAGAGTTATTCAGCAAGAAAGACAAGTGGTTTTTGAGAATTTTCCATGTTATGAAATTGATAAAAATTTGGGTAATTGTGCTACTGCTGATGATTTAGTGGGAGTATTAATTCGGATTGTTGAACCGGAGTATTTTAGTTCGACAGAAGGTTTTAATTTGAGAGATTCAGACCGCTTTTGGTTGCAAAAAATCATGTCTCAAACACCTCGAAGTCAAGGTTTTAATTATGCTGATAATTATTGTAGATTTCTGAGTGAAGTAGAATTAAATTGGGCTGGAAATTCGGGGCGAATGTTAAGTAAGTGTGGAGTGGGATTTTTTACGAATACTTATGTTGATAATAGCTTGATAGAAACTGATTATGGTCGAAAGTATTATATTGTTTTGGCTGTGACTCCTCCTAATCAATTTCCGAAACTCAAGTTATTAGTTGGATGAATAGGGTGATAGATTTTGTTTTGCCTAGATTAAATTAAAGAACGAAGAATTTAGCAATTAAGAATTAATAATTAACAATGGGTTTTCTCTACTCAGGGATGAGAATATGTTGGAGAAAAAGTTTTTTGTTTTAACTTATCTTTTTCGTTAAATATACATTTTCAATAAAGTCTTTGAATTGTCCTTATTATTCGTAAAATTATTTGGCTCTCCTAGACTGGTTCTAGCAAATTAGTAGTTGAAATAGCTCTAAACCATGAAATACCAAAGGATTCAACTAAATCAAATCCCTTTCTATTAGAATTGCTTTTTTTTATTCCTATAATCCTATGCTTAGTAAAAGTTATGGAGTTTATTTTGTAGTAATTTATCATAGCTACCCTAGAAGAACCAATGATTTTTTCAAAATGGTATTAAGTATATACAGAGGATTGTCGGTGTATGAAGTACAGTTTACTAATTTAGCTGAATAATGAAAAAGGAAAATCCCTAAAATTCTTGATAGTTTACTTGGTAAAATATATGAAAACAAAAATAGGATTTTTTCAAATATTTCTTACTGGTTTAATTATTAGTTTAATATCATCAACAAAAGTTTTAGGTGCTACATTTATCAACAACTTAGAATCACAGATAAAAAGCACTAATAACTTGAGTAACTCTAATCCTGAATGTAAAGGTTGGGATTTTGCTTATCGAGGTAAATATCAACAGGCAATTAAATGTTTTGAACAAGAGTTAGAAACTACTAGAAAAAAATCAGATATTTTTGGGAAAGCTTATGCTTTATATGCTTTGGGTTGGGTTTATCGGAATTTAAGAGAATATGAACTAGCTCTTAATTATTTTCAGCAAACATTGGCAATTTTTCAAGATATAAAAAATCCTACGGGAGAAGCTTTTGCAGTTGGAGCTATAGGTTGGAATAATTATTATATGAAGCAGTATCAAAAGGCAATTGAATGTCATCAACAAGCTTTGGCAATTAGAAGAGAAATTAAGGATACTTTTGGAGAAGCTTTTTCTTTGGGTGGGTTGGGAGTTGCTTATTCTCAAATGGGGGTTCCTCTACAGGCAATAGAATTTCATCAAAAACAATTATTAATAGTACAAAAACTTGGTAAGCGTCGAGAAGAAGCTTATGCTTTGGGAGATTTGGGATTAGCTTATTATAGGTTAGGCAAATATCAACAAGCAATGGAATTTTATCAACAGTCTTTAGCTATTCAAACAGAAATTGAAGACCGTTGGGGAGAGGGTATTACTCTTAGTTATATGGGAGATATTATGGCTAAACAAAATCAGTCGGAGTTAGCAATTATTTTCTATAAACAGTCGGTTAATGTTAGGGAAGCTATTAGAAAAGATATTCGGGAGCTGCCACGGTAACAACAGAAATCTTATACTCAAACTGTTGCTGATACATACCGTGATTTGGCAGATTTATTATTACAGAAAAATCGTGTATTAGAAGCACAGCAAATTTTGGATTTGTTAAAGGTGCAAGAGGTAGATGATTATCTACAAAATGTTAGGGGAAATCAGGAAACAGCTCAGGGTATAGAGTTACTTTCGCCGGAGGAAATATTTTGGGAAAATTATTATAAAATTCAGAATCAAGCAATTGTATTGGGAAAAGAATTAACTAAATTACGGCAAATTCCTGAAGGTGAAATTACAGCAAAGCAAGAACAAGAGATAGCAGAAATTGAAAAAAACTTGGAAATTATTTTGGCGCAAATTCAGGAGTTTATTTACAGTCAAGAGGTAGCAGAGTTGATGGAAAATCTTAATCAGATGGCTCAGAGTCAAAAGTTAGGATTGGCAGCTCTCAGTCATTTACAAAAATTTCTCTTGGAGTCTAAAAATAATCGCGCTGTATTACTTTATCCTCTGGTATTAGAGGATAGTTTAGAATTAGTTTTGGTAACTGCTAATGCTCCTCCTCTTCATAAAACTGTGGCTGTAAAAAGGGAGGATTTCCACCGTGAAATTGCTCGATTTTTAGGAGGTTTGACTAATAGAAGTAGAGCAGAATTACTGAGCAAACAAGTAAATCAAAAAGTTAGGGATGACAGAGTTACAAAATCAGCGTTACAACTTTATGAGTGGTTGATTAAACCTCTAGAAAATTATCTGAAAATTGTTAATGCTAGAACTATTATTTATGCTCCTGACGGACAACTACGTTATATTCCTTTGGCAGGATTATATGATGGGGAAAAATGGTTGGTCGAAAGGTTTAAAGTTAATAATATTACGGCAGCTAGTTTAATTATTTTTGACAGGAAATCAAATGTAAAAACACGGGTTTTAGGGGGTGGTTTGAGTGAGGTAAATTATGATTTTGAAGTAGGAAATCAAAAGTTTACTTTTAATGCTTTGCCTTTTGCTAGTCCAGAAATTAATTCTTTGGCAAATTTGTTTCCTGAGACAACAAAATTATTAGGTAATGCTTTTACTCGACAAGCAATAATACCGCAGATGAATCAATATAATATTGTTCATTTAGCTACTCATGCTGCTTTTGTTAGAGGCAAACCTGAAGACTCTTTTATATTATTTGGAGATGGCGAGCGGGTGACTTTACGAGATGTGGAAAATTGGAATCTAAAGAATGTAGATTTAGTGGTTTTAAGCGCTTGTCAAACTGGGGTGGGTGGAATATTAGGAAATGGTGCTGAAATTTTGGGTTTTGGTTATATGATGCAGCAAGCTGGTTCCTTGGCAACTTTGGCTAGTTTATGGCGGGTTGATGATGAAGCAACTCAGAAGTTGATGCAGGCTTTTTATACTCAATTACAGTCTGGTAATATCAGCAAAGTAGAAGCTTTAAGACAAGCGCAAATTTCTTTAATTAATGATAATTATAAAGGTAGACATCCTTATTATTGGGCAGCATTTATTTTAATTGGTAATGGTTTGAGTTATTAGGTAGTAGGGAGTAGGGAATTTTTACAAGGCTAAGTTTTGAAGATTTGAGTAGAGAGGACGCGGGGAGGGGGAGACGCGGAGAGAGGAAGAGAAAACGCGCAGATAGATGGACTAAGTAGGAAATTATTGATTTTCTGTTCCAGAAAATAGGGGAGTAGGAAGTAGGAGGAAATTATTGATGTTTTGTGTACAATAATTGATCTGATTTTTTATTATTGGAGATTTCTAATTAGGGTTTGCTGAAAAATTATTTTGGTAAGAGTAGGAGTCAGGAGGAAGGAGTCAGGAGAAATGGGATTTATAGAGGAGGTAGTAGGAATCATAGTCCCTTAATTTTTCTACCCTAGTGAGTCTTTAATCCTAACTTTTTGAACCTTTTGGACTTAAAATCTTGCACTTTTTCCCGACCTAAAAATTTTCAAAACTTGATCTGTCAATACTTTGAGATTTAATTAGCAAGCCGTAATTAAAAACCTTTAAATCCTATACCAGTTTCTGTTTGCTGAGGATGAGTTTTTTCGACAATATTAATAGAAGTTTGGTTTCTATTTCCTAGCTGAGTTAATATAATTCCCACTAAAATAATACTACCTCCAATATAGTGAGCAAAAGTAGGTTTTTCTCCTAGAATTAAATAAGCTGCGATAACTCCAGCAATAGGATTAAAAGCACTAGCAATAGAAGCATCAGAACTACTCGTTTTACTTAATCCTTTTAGCCACAAAATTTGACCGATAACTACAATAACTGCACTATAAATTAACATCCATTTCCACAAAAAAGGAGACCATAATTCCATAAAATGATTACTACCATAAAAATAAATTGCAGCAACAAAAAAGATAACACTACCAAAACCATTCCGAATAATATTAAAAAATCCTACTGGAATACGGTGCAGACGTGCTTTACTAATAGTGCTAGAAATTGCCGTGGCGATCGCTCCAATAGCTGCTAAAATCTCTCCTGAACTAATAGTAATATTATGAGCAGAAGCTGAAGCTGTATTATCTCCAAAATTTTGTAAAAGTATAATTAAAATAACTCCTGTAAATGAAACAATTGCTCCAATAATTTTCCACTTATCCACTTTTTCTCTTAATAAGAAAATAGCTAATGCTAGAGTTAAGGGTGGTTCAATTCTACCGATGAGGATAACATTATTAACCATTGTCCGAGAAAGTGCTTCAAATGAAGCTGCAGGAGATAAAGCTCCGGCGAGAAATGCAACAGTTAACATTGCAGCCCAATCTTGACTAGAAAATTGTCGAAAAGAATTTAAGTTTAGTTGTTTTTTGTAGATAATAATTAAAATTAGTAAGGCACAAATATTTCCAACAAATAGAACATTGCAAAATGAAATGGGATTTTCTCCTGGAAATTTTGCTGCGCCAATTTCTGTTAATTGTTTTGTAATGGAGTTAGAGGCTCCGAATATAATAATTGCTAATAATAAGTAAACTTGTCCGGGTATTTTTTGAGAAAAGTTAGATATATTTGTGATTATTTGGTTCATTTTTTTTCTATAAATTAATTAAATAATTTAATAATTAAGTAAGCAGTCAGCTAGCCTCCTGCAGAGGAGCTGCGCTAACAGCTTTATTACCTTTAGTTTACCAGTCAAATTTGTTGCTCATGTGCTTCAATTCTATGATTGAAAATGTAGGATAAGTTCAGCGAAAGCTTGCTTCGTTCATTAAAAAGCTGAGGGCTGCTAATAACTAAATGCTTACATAATTAAAGTTCTATAGCAATCCTATTTGAGTCGTGTACAAAATTTTAATTCTTTTTAGGGAATGGGGAACAGGAAACAGGAAACAGGGAAAAGTTTGAGTTTTTATTTACTTTTTGACTTTTCACAAATGATTTAGGATTGGTATATGAATAATAGGGATTAGGGAGTAGCTTACGTTTTGGTTATGATAAGTCTGGGAAGACAAGGAAGAGTTAGATAAAAGGAAGAAAAAAGCTTTGAAATTATCAGTTTGAGTCTTACTTATAGCAATTCCCAAAAAGCGTGAGGTACAAAATTTTAGGTTTGAGGGAACAAAGAATAAAAAGACAACAATATAACTGTACTTTATAACTTTGGGAAATGCTATATTTTCAGTTCGGGAAAGGGTAAACATTCACCTATCAGCTTTTGAAAGAAATAATCAAGCAATAACCAAAGTTAGCTGAAAGTAATATTTCATTTCCTCCAGAATGCTACGGCAATATAACTTTTTATTCTCCTTGAATACTAATTTTTGATTCCAAAATAGTGAGTTAATAACTCATAGCTGATAGGAGGCTAGCTGAACGCTGAATGCTTACGGGAAAGGAGAATAAACTCCTATAATCAAATATTACAAATACAACCTAGATGCGGGGATTGCTATGTATAATTTTTATGATGATTAATAGACATTTCCAATAAATAATAAAAAGTCAAATAAATTATCCCGCAAAAATCATCAATCAATAATTTTCTCCTACTTTCTACTCCCCCGTTCCCCTACCTGAAAAAAGCAGAGTGTGGGGAGTGTGGGAAGTGTGGGAAGACAGAAAAAATTGGAGGAATAATTGTTCGGAGATTTTTCTGTCTCGCGTTACCCCAAAATACTCACTTTTTCAGCAATTTAAACTGAAAAGCTGGTACTTTTTCCAGACTTAAAAAGGTACTTACCTTTATCTGTAAATACTTTGAGATTTAATCAGCAAACCCTAATTACTCAATTATCCAATCTCCGAGTCCCCGTGTCACCGCGTCTCCGTATCAAATATTCAAAACTTATCCTTGTAAGTCCCTACTCTCTACTCCCTAAAGATTAAATTTTCCAAGATTGATGACAAGTCCAAGAATTATCAGGATGCCGTTGATAAAATCTTAATTCCCATGATACTTCTGCTTGAGGATTGATAATTTCTTTTGCTATTTTTGCTAGGTTTTGTTGTTGTTCTGATGAAAATTTATAGGCAAGACTCAGATGTAAATTATTTTTCAGACGTAATTGATCTGTACGAGTTGTTGATTCGGCATTATTGGCAAAGTCAGCAATAAGTTTTTCTAGCCAAAATGATTCTATTTTGAGATAATGAAAATCTGATTTTAGCTCTATACCTTGAATAATAATTGCTGGTTTTTTTCGTTGTGATAATGATTTTTTTAAAGCAATGTCTAAGGCTTGAATGTAAATTGGGATGGCAGTTATCTGATCGTGAAAAAAACCAGTTAAGGTACAATGAGGCATATAGTTATGAGCTGCATTTTCACCACATTTGCTCCTAGTTTCGGCGAAATATTCTTCTAGTTGACTGTTCAATTTACCGACTGGACAAGCATATACTATAAATTCTTTGAGCATCAGACTTTCGATGAAATTTATAACTGTTAAATGGTCAGTATTTAATTGTAGGTGTACCTTATCCAACAGAAAAACCCTATATCTATATTGATAGAATGGGATTGTTTTAGGCTAAAAAATGATAATAATAAAGATAGCATACTCCTCAATATTCATCTGAAGATGACTTAAGCTATTAGCCAAGGATTTTAATCCTTGGCAAACTTGGCAAACCATGTCATCTGCCAAGAAATTTATTTCTTGGTTTAAAGCAGAAGTTATCTTTATAGATGACTGAAAAACATCTCCAACAATAAAAAATCAAATAAATGAACCTACAGAAATAATCAAAAATTTCCCCCTATCCCCTATCCCCTATTCCCTATTCCCTATCTTCAGATAGCTAATTTATTATGGCTAATTAATACGTTAAATTATTAATTGTTAATTGTTAATTATTGATTATCTTGAATATCAAAATTAGGAGGTGGAGGATTTTGTAGATATTGCTTAACTAAAGCCAGAACTTTTTTCGGTTCAATAGGTTTAGTCATATACCCTGTAGCTCCCACCATTTTTGCTCTAACTCGGTCTACAACTCCATCATTTCCTGTTAATATAACTATCGGTGTATTCTCAAACATAGGCGCTCTTCGCAGTTGAGTACAAATTTCATAACCATTAGCAATTGGCATCATTAAATCTAAGAAAATTAAATCAGGTTTAGCTTCAATAATTATAGGTAATGCTTTAATAGAATCTTGAATTCCTAGAAATTTATAACCCCCTTTATTCATAATTTTCTCTAAGAGATAACAAATTTCTTTACTATCATCTACACAAGCAATTAATGCTTGAGTTTGCTCCTCAGTTTTGACTACGCCAAAATCTGTTTGTAATCTGGCAGTTCCTTCTATCCGTTCTTTATCTGGAATTTCTTTTAAGTCAATTAATTTATTTCTAATATAAGGTGCTAAAAATAAGGTCAACTGGCGCAAATCTTTTTTGAACAAAACAGCCATCTCTCTCAAAGTATTTTGATCATTAACTAACTTAGTAATTGTTTGATAAGAGTTATTTTTAGCTACTTTTTGTAGAGTTTTTTGTTTGACAATTACAGGAACTAGATTAGGAGAATAGTCAGTTAAATTAGATTTTTGCCACTCCTGCCATAATTTATTTACAGGAGAAATAACAGTTTCTATTCTCAGAACTGCTGACATCAAAATTAAAGATTTTTCTAAACCTTGCTTAGATAGATTATAGCTCAATTTTTGTTGCGATTGTTGCTGTAAAATGTCAAACAATACTTCGTTTAAATGCCAAAAAACTATTTTTTTTGTTTGAACTGGAGTTAATAGTTTACGTCTAGATAAAACTGATAGAACATGGTAGTAATAACAGTTACAAGATTCTGTTTCTCGTAACTTAAGATTGTTCAAGGAAATGTTAGGGCAAAGTTGTTTCCATATTCTTTGAAAACGTCGATTATTATGTTTACCACCATTTGCCCAAAGCAAATGACCTAAACAAAAAAATATTATCCAAGTTTGCTCGGAACTCTTAACTTCTAATTTTCCCGTAAATTTCTCTGGGATTTTATTTACAAGTAAATGAAATATTTTATTATTCTCGTTTTCACTATAGTTCATTTTTTTTACCGATTGAATTATAAATTAGGGAGAGTAAAATTAAGAATTATGCAAATATATTTTTTGTCAATAAATTTACTGATGAGGATTTTGTAATATCCTCAAAATAATTTTTATGGTAAAAAAATTACAAAATAAATAAAAAAGATTAATATGAAACAAGACTAAGAAAAGAACTTTAAACTATCTAAATCAACTTTAGCATAAGTCCTACTTAACTTAAATTAACTGGCTAACTCTCAAGAGTTGCTATTTCCAGAGAATCTAGTCAAGGCAAAATAGTAGAAAATGTTAATTAAAAGTATAAAAGGTTAGCCCATAATATTAAATGGCCAGAAATATTTGGTCTGATATTTGGTCTAAAAATAATTGTTTGATCCCAAACTTGCTAGACTGACACAACTAATTTTGTGCGTATTTATTTTGGGGCGGGTTTATTTGATCTAATGGTTAAACTCGTTAATTTAATGTGGAACCCGCCCCTACAAATTTTCACTATTTTAGATTTGTTAGTCAACTACAACTTGTTTTAAATGAAGAAGTCTAAGAAAATGAAAAATCTTTATCTTTACTTTACCTATTTGAGTGGTATTGCCATTATCCTTTCCACCATACCCAGTAATCAAATTATTCCCCATGTATTGGCCCAAACACCTGCGCCAGAGGTCAACAATTCGCCCGAACCTTCAGCACCTTCTACCCCGAAGAGCGAAGCAGATAAATTATTTGAAACAGCTATAGAACAATTTAGGACCGGAAAATTTGATGAAGCTTTAGAAACCTACAAACAAGTCTTAACAATTCGTAAAGAGTCAGGAGACCAGGGAGGAATTGCTCAAACCTTAAATAACATGGGAGATGTTTATCTTAACCAAAGGGAATATACAAAAGCTTTAGATGTATTGCAACAAGCATTAACTATTCGTCGCCAGATCAAAGATAATTCAGGTGTAGCAGAAACTCTCAACCTTATTGGTTTTGTTTATCAGCGACAACGAGAATTTTCCCAAGCATTAAATTTGCATCAAGAAGCTCTAGATATTTCTCAAACAGAAACCGATCGCCCAAATGAGGGAGAGTCGCTCCATAATATTGCAGCAGTTAAAGCAAGTCAGGGACAACTGGAGCAAGCGCTGGAATTTTATCAACAGGCGCTGACTATCCGGGAAGAAGTAGGCGATCGCCGGAATCTTGGCCGTACCCTAAATAATATCGGGGTAGTATACTTTAGTCGAGGTAATTATGACGAAGCTTTGGAAACATATCAAAAAGCTTTAAAAGCGCGTCGAGAAATTAATGATAGTGCTGGAGTTGGCAGGTTATTAAATAATATAGGTTTTGTTTATCGGGAACAGGGAGAAGACGCGGAAGCTCTTAAGTATTTCCAACAAGCAGTTGCCATGTTAGAAAGTATTGGCGACCAAAAAAGTGTAGGTAGAATTTATGGTTTTATGGGGGCACTTTATCAAAAACAAGAGGAAGCAAGTAAAGCATTAACAGCTTATGAAAAAAGTTTAGAAGCTGCGAAAAATGCGGAAGATAAAACAGCGGAATTAGAAGCTTTAAGTTATTTAGGAGATGCCTATTATGAAGTAGGAGAAAATACTAAAGCGAAATCAATTTATGAAGAAGTTTTAGGATTTTACCAAGAATCAGAAGATAAAGCAGGGGAAGGGAAAGTAATGCTTGGTTTAGGCAAAGTGTATGACAGCTTGGGTGATAATCAAAAAGCAAAAGAATTTTTATTAAAAGCTTTACCTATAAATAAAGAAGTAGGAGAAAAGTCAGTTATTGCTGAAAACATGAATGCTTTGGGTGCAGCTTATTATAGTTCAGGGGATTATTCTATAGCTCTCAATTATCATAAAATGGCTTTAAACAATTTACCAAATCAAGAAGATAAAAATGTTGTAGCCATAGCCTATCAAGGAATAGGAGATTCATTATATCAACTGAAACAATATCCTCAAGCATTAGAAAACTTAGAGCAAGCTTTAACGATATATAAGGAGAGTAATCAAACCGCTAAAGAAGGAAAAATTTATGAACAGTTAGGCACAATCTTAACATCTCAAGAAAAACCAGAATTAGCAGTAGTTTTTTACAAACAAGCTATTAATATCAATGGAACTATATCCAGTCAAGAAAGTAATCAAACTGTCTTAGAAAATCCTGAAGCAACTTATCGAAATTTAGCAAGTTTACTATTAGAACAAGAACGTATTATTGAAGCGCAACAAGTTTTAGATTTACTGAAAATTCAAGAACTAGATAATTATCTAGGAAACCTTAAAGACAAAAAATTAACAGCAACCGAAATTAAACTATTACCCGCAGAAGAAAAAATTCTGGCAGCAGATACAAAAGATATTTTAAATCAGGAGATTGAGCAGAATAATCTCAAAGCTGACTTATCACAATTGAAAAATCTCCAAGAAAAATTACAAAAATTACCCGGAACAGTTCTATTTTATCCATTAATTTTGCCAGACAAATTAGAATTAGTATTAATCAAAGCAGATGGGGAACCAATACACCAAACAGTAGAAGTCAAAGCCGAAGAAATTCAACAGGCGATCGCTGACTTTCGTCTGACTATTTCTAATCCCATTGGAGATGTCAAAAATTCTGCCGAAAAACTCTATAATTGGCTGATAAAACCAATAGAAGCAGAATTGACAAAAGCTAAAATACAAACCATTATTTACGCGCCAGATAATCAACTTCGTTATCTACCTTTAACAGCACTTTATGATGGAGAAAAATGGTTAGTAGAAAGCTTTGGAGTCAACAATATTATTGCAGCCAGTTTAACAGATTTTGAAAGTCAACCTCCAAATCAACCCCGGATATTAGCAACAGCATTAACAGAAGGAAAATATCAACTTCAGAGAGGAAACATTCAAGTTGAGTTGACACCCACAACAGGAAAATTAGTCGAAAATTTAGCAAAAACAATTCCGGGAACTCGAAAGCTAATTAACAATGAATTTAGTTCAGAAGCAACAATTAATACTTTAAGTGACTATAACATCCTCCATTTAGATACCCCAGTTGCATTGTTAACTGGAGAATCAGGAAATAGTAAACCAGAAGAATCTTTTATATTGTTTGGAGATGGTAATCGAGTGACATTAAGGGATATAGAAAATTGGTCATTAACTAATGTTGATTTAGTCGTATTAAGTGCTTCGGAAACTAATGTTTATGGGGGGATTGGTAATGGAGCAGAAATACTTGGTTTAGGTTATCAAATGCAAAATGCTGGAGTAGAAACAATCATAGCTTCTTTATGGCGAGTAAATGATGATTCTCACCAATTAATGAATACCTTTTACACAGTTTTACAAGAAGGAAAAAGCAAAGGAGAAGCATTAAGGGAAGCTCAAATAAATATGATTACTGGAGAGGATAAGGAAGCAAGTAATCCTTACTATTGGGCATCATTTATCTTAATGGGAAATGGATTTTAAGGGAAGGGTATGGTGTAGAGTTTGGGAATGTGGGCAATTTAACTCTTGTAGGAAATCACCCCCTACAACTCCTAACTTCTAGTTACCAGGAAAATATCACAATTAAAATAGGATGCTATATATTCACAATTACTATGCAGGACAAGCAAAAATCAACTTTAGAAACTGTTTGTAAACTCATAAAAACCTCTCTCCTACAATTTTTCATATCAAATCCGCTTGATTGAACATCAAAAAAATCTCCAATCGTCATAACTACTCAATCTTTGTAATTCTTTCCCCTCCTGACTCCTGACTCCTCCTGAGTTAACCAATCTATAACTGTTTAACCGGATTTGATATCATACGTTGATGGCGTAGGGGCGGGTTTCCCCGTTAAATTAACGAGTTTTCACCTAAAGTTAGATAAACCCGCCCCCAATAATGTAACCCACAATTTTGGCGTTGCTGAATCAAGGGATGCCCATCTTTTACCGAATTATTTTGATAATTTTTTGAGTTTAAGCTTTTGACTTTTAACTTTTGACTTTTGACTTTCTAATACTGCATAACCTCCAGAAAGATATAAATATATGTAAATCAAAGGGAAAATATCCTAGAATTAAACCCAACTTTTGAGGGAGAAAAATTATCATACAATATAACAATTAAAGATGACTATTGTTTATTGAGCTGATTTATTCTTTATGGGTGATATATCTAAATACTGGAGACATATAAAAATTAATAGTTCTGGTTCTCGCCAAATTCTGGAAATTGCGGAGGTTAAAGAATTTTTTACCTCAAATTTTTCAGAATATTTAACAGTTAGTGAAGTTTCAGATATTAATATTCAGCGTCAAATTTTAGCATGGATACGAGATAATTCAGATACTAATCCACAGATAAATCCTTTATTAGCAGAACGCTGTTTACTCTGTTTTATATCTTGGCAAATTGAAGGAGTTTGTCAACAGTTAGCTACTAATTTTGGTAACAATCATGGCTTTACTAGCCGAGATTTATTTCCTTATGTTTTAACCGATGATGGTAAGTTTTCCAGCTCAAAAAAGCTTAATTATAATAATTCTTTTGCTCAAGAAATACTCCAAAGTTTTGACCCAAATCAAGGAAATTTAGCAAGCTGGACAACTAGAAAAGTTAAACAACATTCTGAGCTAAATAGTTTCTTACTAGAATGTGGAGTTTATTTAATTAGTGATTGGGCAATACTCAATGATACTCCTTCTAAACAACTAGAGAAAATTTGCTCAAATTTTTATAATTTAACAAATTTTGAAACTCAAGAAAAACTGAATATTTTATCAAGTTATCATGCTATTTATCGGGCGCAACGTCGTCAACAACGTTTATCAAAAGGAGGAAAAAAATGTTTACCTCCAACTCTAGAACAATTACAACAAATTGCAGAATTAATAGCAACTAAAACTGGGAAAAAAGTTACTCCAAAAACCTTGATGACTCAACTGCAAACTTTGGCTTCTCAACTTCGAGAATACCGAATTGCTGTAAGAAGTGGAACTCTGCCTACAATACCATTAGATACCTCTAATCAGAAATCTTTAGTTAATCAAATTGCTATTTCTGAAGAAACAGATATTATAGATGAACAGAATGAATTTTTGACTCATTATAGACAACAATTTATTCAGAGTTTAGATGCTGCTATAACTAAAGTTACTCATCTGTGGATAGACTTACTAAATCGGAAAAAATCATCAAAAACTAAACAATTTATCCACGGATTACATCTATATCATTGTCAGGCAAAATCTATGACAGAAATTGCTGAAAGTGTAGGATTAAAAGCCCAATATCAAGTAACTCGCTTACTCAAATTAAAATCATTTAGGGCTGATATCAGACAAGAAATGTTAATTATTTTGCAGGATAAAATCTTAGAAATAGCGAAAAAATACACAAGTATTCAATCTCTAAAAACTCTAGATCAACAAATAGAAGCTGCCCTAGATGAACAGGTAAATAAAGTGTTTGAAGAAGCAGCAGCAGCAGGCTATATCTCTAGCAATAATTATCCAGAAAATTTATTTACAAAAAGAGTTTGTAATTATCTAGATTCAGTTATAGAACAAAATAAAACAAATTAGTACCAAGGAATCATTAAAATGAATAATAAATTAACTAACACCTTAGAATCTTTGCTAGATATTCAGCCTATTGCTACAGAATCTATTCATTTATCATTAGACAAAATTGAGCAGGCTATCCAAATCAGTAATCAAATACCCAATGAATCACGACAATGGCAAACATATTTGAATGCTTTAGGATTATTTGGATTTGAGCAATGGCTAGAAGAACGAGGTACAAATTTGACAATTGATTCAGCTAATTGTTCTCTTTTTAATCCTATTATCTCCAACACAATTCCCGCAGTTTGTCATCTAAATATTAATCAGTTTCAAGTCTGCTTAATTACCACAGGTAGTTTTCTCGATGAGGAAATTAGTATACCTAGAGCAGTTGTAGATTTACCAGAATTTAATCATCATTTATATGTCTTGATGGAGGTACAAGAAGAACTAGAAACAGTAGTAATTTATGGCTTTATTTCTTATGGAGATTTAATGCACCATCAAACACAGGTTAATCTAGTTGCTGATGAGGATTGGAGTTATCAGATTCCCTTAATTTGGTTTAATACAGAAATAGATGATTTATTACTTTATTGTCGTTGTTTAGACTTAGCAGAAATTCCCTTGCCAGAAATACAAACCAATTCGGAAAATTTAGCCATAGTCAAAACTGAACTAACACAATTATTGCCTCAGTTATCTACACAAAATTTATGGGAATTTATTAACTGGGAACAAGGCAAAAATATCCTCACTCATACTGACTTATTAAAATGGATATATGATTGGCAATGGCAAAAAGCAATAGAGTCAGAAAATATTCCAAATAATTTAGTAGAAGTTAAAGAAAGTCAAGCAAATTCACTCAATTATCTCACAAAATACTTGCCAGACTTACTTAATATTTTGACTAAACCAACAATTAATGTCGGGTGTTGGCTAAGAAACGAATTAGATAGTTTTGCTAATCAATTATCCTGGGTTTTATTACCAGAATTACCAGAATTATCTCCGATGAGAGGAGTATATTCTCCAACAGAAGAAATTGAAGCAATTATTAGAGAACTACCTAACAACGGCGTATATATTCCTGACCATGCTAGAGGCGCTTATCAAGATTTATTATTGGCTGGAATACCTTTAAGATTATATGCTTTAACCTGGTCTTTAGTTTCAGAAGATTCAACACCAGAATGGATGTTATTATTAATATTAAGTACCCCTACAAATATAAGTTTACCAGAGGGAATAAAATTACGAATTAGTGATGCAGCAGGAATTTTAGTTGAACAGCAATTAAATGCAGATGACGATGAATTTTACTTATTTACTAATGTGGTTGGAAGTTGGGATGAAAAATTTATTGCTACAGTTTATTTAACATCAGAAATTCAAGAAACTTTGCCTCCTTTTGGATTTAATCCAGACTATTAAGCTATTTAGGGTAGGAGACACGAGACAGGAGACAGGAGACAGGAGAAAAGGGAAATTTATCACGCATTTGCCGATTTTTCAGGCAATAAGCCTCCCTTTTGTTCTGACTAAAATGGTGAAAAGTCAACTTTTAATCAGAAATAAAAAGCCTCCATCCCCATGTCTCCGTCCCCGTGTCCCCGTGTCTCCGTGTCTCCGTGTCTCCGTGTCTGGTGTGTCTATCGAGAATGAAACAACCCTCCCTCCACCGGAGGGGTTAGGGGTGGATTCCCTACTCCCTACTCCCTACTCCCTACTCCCTCTTTTCCCCAGATGTCTAATTAAGAAATTGTCCTATCTGAAAAACTTGCATAACTTCCTAAATTTGAGAAATAGAGTAGTTTACAACCGGAAAATTACTAGCATTGTCTTGGAGAAACTACTATGGTGTCCACTGCAGTCTGTTCCAACGAATTAAAAGAATTATCTCAAATTGGCGATCGCTTCTTTGACCTCGGAAAATTTGAAATTGCTCTACAAACCTTTCAAGAAGCTTTAGAAATAGCTAGAACTCATCAACAAAAAATAAGTATTTTTCATCGTATAGGATTAGTTTATTGCCGTTTAGAGAACTATAGTTTTGCCTTAAAATTTTTAAAATTAGCTTTGCAAATTGCCAAAGAAACTGGCTGTCAGAATCAGGTTGTAATGATTTTAAATGATATTGGTCAAACTTATTGTCTATCTATAGACTATATTTCTGCTTTAAGATACTATGCTCAAGCTTTAGAAACTGCCCAAAATTTTTGTAACTTAAGAGGTATGGGAATAACTCTTAACCATTTAGCCGAAATCTATAATTTATTAGGATTATTTGATAAAACCCTCAACTGTTCTCAAAAATCTATGGAGATTTTCTATAAATTTGAAAGAAAATCAGTATTAGATAAATTATATTCTCAAATTTATATTGCTTTATCTCTGCATAATATAGGAGAAGCTTATTTATGGCTGGGTAAATCTAGCAAAGCTAGAGAAATTCTGGAACTTACTTTATCTATTCGTCATAAAATTTGTAAAGTTAGTTTTAAACATTTTAGTAAAGTTTTAGATGATTTTCAGCATGATTTACATCCAGGTAGTTCCTTGAGAAGTAAAAAAATCACTCAATCATTACAAACAACTTTACAAGATAAAATGCAATTTTCCCAAAGTATTCTCTCCCAAGATCAAGCAGATTTAGCGAATACTATGAATTTAATAGAGAAAGTTTATCGCAACTTAAATCACCGGAAAAAAGCAGATGATTACCTTCAACAAAAGCTAAAAATTTGGGAAACTTGTAGTAATCAAGTTACCATTAAAAATACCTATTTTCTACCATTTTATTTGAAATTTAATTGCGCTAATAATTCCAAAGAAATCAGCTAGAGAGAGCTTGGAAAAATATTTGATAAATTTGTTTGACGATTTATAGCAATGTAATTTAAGTTATGAGTGATGAGAGGCTTTTAGGTAAAATATAACGTATGATACCAAATCCGACGCTCAAAAGGTATTTTTCCAAATTTCTCTCTAATTCTTCTGTCCTCTGTTTTCTGCCTTCTGTCTTACCTTGACCATAAACCCTCTTTCTAGAGCAGATGTAGTATTATGTCCAGATAAGAGTGGGATCACAAATTCTCTCTTCCTCTTAACTTAACGATTATTTAGTTTTTCACATCTATAACTATTAAAGAAAAAAAAGTAAAAATATATAAATTTATCAAGTTCATAATTTACGATTCTACTATTATTAAACCGTGCATCAATTAAAAAAGAGTATTTTACCAAATTTATCAGGGGTATTTACGATGAAACCATTAAATGACTATCAAAATGAATTAAAAAATCTATACTATACAGGCGATCGCTTCTATAGTTTAGGTCACCTAGAAACTGCATTAAAAACATTTCAAAAAGCCTTAAACATTACAAGATTAATTAATAGTTCCGAACAACGACTTGACATTGTTTACCGCATTGGATTAGTTCACTCTAGAATAGGAGAATATCTCAATAGTATTAAATATTTAGATTTAGCTTTAGAAATAGCAAGCAAGATAGAAGATGAAGGAAAAAAAGCAAGTATATATAATGAAAAAGGAGAAAATTATTACCTTTTAAAAGACTATGCTGCTGCCTTAGAATGTTATTCCCAAGCTTTGACAATATTCAGGAAAATCAAAGATATAGTAGGTATTGGGAAAACAATTAATCACATTGCTAAAATTTATAATTTAACTGGATTGTCAGCTAAAGCTCTAGAATATTCTCGTAAGTCTTTACATATTTTTGAAAAGCTTGATAAATCCTCAAAAGTTAACAGATTCACAATTAAAATAAATGAATCTATTTCTCTTCATAATATGGGAGAATCTTATTTCCTGCTCGGTAGATATCGGCAAGCTCAAGCATTTTTACAACTTGCTTTAGATATCAGGAAAAAACTTTGGGAAGATTCTCTAGAGCGGTTAGAATTAACGGTAGATAATATGGCGACATTAAACAATCAAGTGGAAATATATCCGCCAAAAATGGCAACTTATGACCATAAAGCAAAAGATGGATTTCACAGAAGTATCTTTGCTCAATATGGTCAGGATTTAATCAACACTCTTGATTTAATGGAGAAAGTTTACCAAAATTTAGGGCAAGAAAAACAAGCAAATAATTATCATAAACAAGGTGAGAAAATTTGGGAAAAAGTTAATTCTCCTACCTCCTAATTCCTACTCTAACTCATCAGACTTTTTTACCAAACTCTTATTACTGAATAATTAATAGACATCTCCAGAAAAGAGGGAGTAGGGAGTAGGGAACCCACCCCTAAACCCTCCTGGGAGGGGAAATAATTGAAGGTTTCTGCTCGATAATTTATTTGATTTTTTATTTTTGGAGATGTCTAATAGTTTTCATTATCCATTGTCCATTATTAATTATTGCTCTGCTGAGTAAATATAAAAGTATTTACAGATATAGCGTTTCTCACTCTTTCTGAGGTACAGTTGTTTTTCTCTTACCCAATTATTAATTATTAATAATTAAATAATTAAATAATTCGCGCCTTGAAGCCTCCCCTTGGATAGGGGAAAAAAGTGCTCTTGAATTTCCCAATCTTCAATTCCGTAACGGTTTTAACCATCTTGTAATTATCAATTATCCATTATCAATTATCAATTAATCAAATAGGGTTTATGGATAAGTACCTACACACAATTATTTATCTATTCCAATTCTATGTAATCTTTACAAACTAATTATTTCAGCTTTGCTAAATATGTAATTGATTTTGTGTACCTGCTTAATGGATAATGGATAATTGATGATTAATGATTAATTTATCTTCGTTTAAAGCTTCTCGTCTACAGGAGAAAAAAATATTTGAGCGCCAATCCTCTTGTTTATAGGAAGAGGTAATAATTAATAATTAATTGTTGAATCTTTGCCTTCTAAAAATTGTCTTTCAACCAAATTTATTTTCTTACCCAAAGATTTTACTACTAAACATTTTGCAATACACCACCAGCGATCGCCACTAAGATTAAAACTCCAAAACCTAATCTATACCAAACAAATATCCAAGTATCCTGAGTTTGTAAATATTTGATTAACCAAGCAATTGCTATATAAGAAAAAATTATTGCAGAAATAATTCCGGCGATGGTAGGCAATAAACCAACACTGCCAAAACCTTCGTCCAAGAGACTCTTCAATTCAACTAACCCTGCTAGAGTAATTGCTGGCAAACCTAATAAAAAAGAAAATCTTGCTGCTGTGGCTCTTTCTAATCCCATAAACAGTCCCCCAGTAATAGTTGAGCCTGAGCGAGATACTCCAGGAATTAATGCTAATGCTTGAGCCACACCCATTAATATACCATCTTTAGTATCCAATTGTTCAAAGTTACGTTTTCGCCTGCCAACCTTCTCTGCTATACCTAATAACAAAGCCATAACGATTGAAGCAATAGCAATTGCTACTGTACTTCGCAGTGGTGAATTATCAAAATCTGGGATAAATATTTTAATCAGCAACCCAAAAAATACTATTGGTAAAGTACCCAAGGCGATACCTACTGCCATTTTGAAATCTGGGGACTTGTAGTTAGATGTGACGATAGATTTATATGTACCAGTTGTGATTTTTGTCAAGTCTTCCCAGAAATACCATACCACTGAAACAATACTGCCTAATTGAATAACTGCGGTAAAGGCTACTCCAGGGTCTCCCCAACCTAGCGCTACAGGAACAACTTTGAGATGAGCTGTACTACTAATAGGTAAAAATTCTGTTAAGCCTTGTACCATTCCCAGAATAACTGCCTGAACAATAGTTAACTGTTCCGAGGTAGCTATTGGATCGGGGGGCAATGATTGGCCAACCTTTCCGAGAGATAGAAAAATGAGAGAGCTGAGAATGAGAAAACAGAAAAATTTCATCAAGTAGGGTTTTCCTCGAATCATTAGTTAATTATAGCATCATCGGTTTAGTTAACTTTTTACAATTTAGTGCTATCAAAAGCCTTGTATAGCAAAGCGTTTTGTCGATTTTTAATTATTTGTAAACAATCCCCCAGGGGGGGATAAAAATATTGTTATTATAAAGATGCCCTAGTAGGGCATAAAAGCTATGATATATTAAATAAGATAAAGTAAAGTAAAAAATATTAAAAATACCTTGTTTAACAATACTTTTTTTGCTATATTTATAGATTTTTTTCCTGAATACCAGGAAAAAAAATTTCTTGCCTTTTTGTCAGAAAAAATCAAAATTAGTCAAAAATGGGCAGTGTTTTGTACTGCCGTCTTTCTAGTGTCAGTGCCAGTATTTTTTCAAGCTCCAATGGTACGTCAACTACCTTGGTTAAGTCTAGCTATGACAGGTTTGTGGTTATGGCTAAGTCTAAAATTGCTGAGAAAAAGAGAGACTAATTTATGGGGCGATTTATTATTGGGGTTTACTTGGAGTTGGTTCACAGGTTCAGTATACTGGGGGTGGCTACGACAAGAACCATTTCTGCATTTACCAGTTGAAGCGATGTTTGTACCTCTAGCACTATGGTCTTTGAGGCAAAATCGAGAAATGGTAGGTAACTGTTTTTATCTGGGTTCCCTACTCGGTACAGCAGTTACAGATGGATATTTCTACATCACAGGTTTAATTCCTTATTGGCGAAAGTTAATGGTAGTTGAACCAGAAATGGCCTTAGAAATATTTCAATCCGCTCTAGCTCAAGTCCTTAGTTCCTGGGGAATAACTTGGATGATTGTTTTGGTAGGTATTTTGCTACTTTTTGGTCTTAGACCTTTGCATTCTCAAAAGTTATACTGGTGGGCGTTTGGAGCAGCAGTTTTGAGTACAATTTTAGTAGATAGTTTATTTTTATTGGCTGCTTTTGTGGCCTAATCTTAAATATACAGTGCTTCCCGTTACCCGTGAGGTAAAGTAAGTTGATTTTTGAAAGGGTATTTTTTGCTTGTTTTCCCACTCCCTTACGGGCGATTTATGAATCGCCCCTACTCCCTAAAACCGTCAATCTATAGAAGCCATTTGGTATCTTTAAGTAAAGATGTGGGTTTTTGGCTTAGAAGTCAGGAGTCAGCAGTAAGAGAATATAGAATAGGAGAAAAAGGTAGAATCTAAGCCCTCATCTTTCCATATTCCTATCTTTAAAGTACATAAATAACTAGAACCCAAATGGGTTCTATAGAACCCCTGAGTGGCTCTATAAAATTAGCTGGAGAGATCGGGGGACGGGGATATGGGGATATGGGGAGATGGGGAGATTGGGGCTATTTTTATACTTTTTTCCCTATTCTATTTCACCGAAAT
>JBFRWR010000539.1:0-9019 GCA_051439685.1 Trichodesmium sp. | reverse complement strand
GACCGATCTTTTGACCCTTTGCTACTCCTGGTATTTCTTCTCCAATTTCCCTAGCCTTTAATTGTTCCTCTAACTGGTCTCTCGATTTGGTGACAATGGCCAAACGATGTGGAAAATGCGATCGCCCCACATTAGCTGTATAACAAATATCTTCTATTGATAATTCTGGATGTTTATTTAAGTAATAGTAATAACTTATCACTAACTCCTCCAGAGCATTTTCTGTTTTAGCTGACAGAGTTAGTAAATGAAGCGGACATTCTAAAGAATCTTCTGCACTTTTAACTTGAATAGGAGCTTCTGCCATCACGACATGAGAATTAGTCCCTCCAAAACCAAAAGAACTAACTCCCGCAATGGCCGGAATTGATTTTTCTGGCCAGGGAGTAAGCTTATCCTGAACTCGTAGGAGCAGTTGGTCAAATTTAATATAAGGGTTAGGCTCAGTGAAATGTAGACTAGGAGGAATCTGCCCATAATAAAGAGAGAGAGCTACTTTAATCGTTCCCGCAATCCCCGCTGCTGGCTCCAAATGTCCAATATTCGTTTTAACTGAACCTACTGCACAATAGTCATTGGGAGCGCGATTCTTAGATAGCACTGCTCCTAAAGCCTTCATTTCTATCGGATCTCCAAGCTTCGTACCAGTTCCGTGGGCTTCTATATATTGCACCTGAGCCGGATCGATGTCGGCATTTTGGTAGGCTGCCCATAATAAACTTTCTTGAGCTAAAGGATTTGGAGCAGTTAGTCCATTGCTGAATCCATCTTGATTTACTGCGCTGCCCTTAATTAAGGCATATATACGGTCTCTGTTAGCCAAAGCTTGAGAGAGTGGTTTGAGGATTACTACTCCTGCACCTTCACTGCGGATATAACCATCGGCCTTAGCATCAAACGTTTTACACCGACCATCCGGGGCCATAAATCCACTCTGGGAAGTAGCTACTGACATCCAAGGTGATGTCAAAATATTGACTCCTCCTACCAAAGCTAGGGTCGATTCTCCTCTTTCTAAGCTTTGGCAGGCCAAGTGGATGGCTACCAAGGAGGAAGAACAAGCAGTATCTATTGTTAAGCTCGGTCCCTGAAAGTCAAAAAAGTACGAGAGACGATTCGCATTGATGCAATTTCTATTTCCTGTAGCGGTATAGGTTGTATAGTTATTAGTATTTCTGGCAATGAGTTCGTAGTAGTCTAAGCCTGATGCTCCTATAAATACACCTACTAATTGACCTGCTAATTCTGATGGAACTTGTCCAGCGTCTTCTAATGCTTCCCAAGCAAGTTCTAACAATAACCTTTGTTGGGGATCCATGGTTTGGGTTTCTCTGGGAGAAATTCCAAAAAACTGGGGATCGAATTTATCTACCTGTTCTAGAAAACCTCCCCATTTGGTATTCATTTTTCCTGGTTTGGAGGGGTCAGGAGCGTAAAATAACTGGTTGTCCCACCGGGAAGTTGGTACTTCTGTGATCGCGTCTATACCATTGCATAGTAATTGCCAGAATGCTTCTGGATTTTTAGCTCCTGGAAAACGACATCCGATACCGATAATTGCAATGGGTTCTCTAGGCATAATAGTAAATAGTTGATTTTCTGATGTTCGGTTCTACTGAAGTTACTCAGGACTATTCCAGATATAGTTTGAAATAGTTTGAGTTTGGGAGACAAGCTTCATGTTTCATAGAAGACCACTGAGATAAACCTCTTACCCAGCTAAGTGTTTCGCTATAGCTTCAATGGTGGGGTAACTATACATAATTGTTGGGTCAATTTCTTGCCCTATCCAATCACTCAAATTATGAATCAGAGAAATTGATGCTGATGAATTTAGACCGTAGCGAGCAAAAGAAGTTGTAGTAGATACTTCTTCGATATCAATATCTAACATTTGTGACAAATAGGATACTAGCCAATCCTGAAGTTCTTCTTCGCTGATTAAATTCTTACTTTTCAAGCCATTTACTACAGGCTGATTTGGGTCTTCAAAAGTTAAGTTTTCCATAGATTCTATATTTGACCTTTCTTTGAGGCTTTAGATAAAGCAAGTATAGTTGAAAATTTTCATACACCTGTTTCGACTTGGAACACAAGAATAATGCTCCGCGTCACTTTCACGATACTGCTGCCTAAAATAATTACTACTATTACTATATGTACTTTTAGCTATTTTTTAAATCTATCATGGGGAGAACTCTATTGATTCTTCCTTTTGTTGATAAATACTCTGATTTACTTCCACTCTCCCATGTACTAGGACACAATTGTTTTTTTTTTACAAAAATTCACACAGTGAGGGGTGGCAATCGTAGGAGCAATTATTCTAGCAACTATAGGCTATTTATTGCAAAAGTTCAGTCGGTTGTTTTACGTTTATGAATTTGAACATTCACGCAATAATTAAGTGTAAGGCCATCTAATGAAAAAGTAGATTGTTTATTTTAGGTATAAAAAAGTCAGTGTTCAGGTACATTAAGAGTTATTAGTCTTCCCATAAAATCATATATACTTGCCATATTTGTTCTAGAAAAAACAGCATTATACCTCCTGAATCCTAAGCAATTAAAATTGATATCATACAATATAGAAGCCATTTTGGATCTATGATTGGGAGTGTGGGGAGTCAGGGGATTCAGGGGATTCAGGGGAGTCTGGGGCTATTTTTATACTTTTTTCCCTATTCTATTTCTGCAAATTCTGACTCCTGATTCCGCGCCTCCTGTCTCCTGTCTCCAGTATAGCTGTCTCCTAATCCTCACTTTTGCAAAGATATCAAATGGGTTCTATATGCAAAACCTTTGTTTTAGTGGAAGTTCTAAAAAATTTGATCGACAAGTATTGACATTTTCAACCTATTTCTCATAGGATAATCACAAACTTAAAACTTAGAGGTAAAGATACAGTGAAAGTCCAGAGACCTCCAGAAGAATCTATTGGAGCAGAAGTTTTAGATTTCGATGTTAAATTAGTAAATCCTGCAGAAGCGATCGCTATTAAAGAACTCGTTTACGAGCATAAATTGGTGATATTTAGAAACCAAAGCCTCACTGAAAAG
Organism: Trichodesmium sp.; assembly: GCA_051439685.1. Taxonomy (GTDB): domain Bacteria; phylum Cyanobacteriota; class Cyanobacteriia; order Cyanobacteriales; family Microcoleaceae; genus Trichodesmium. The sequence continues at coordinate 5,961 of JBFRWR010000539.1, read as the reverse complement.
CAATATTTAGAATTTTCAAAGAAAATTGGTACGCCACAAATATACCCTCAAGACAACTATCATCACCCAGATTATCCTGAAATATTTGTATCTTCTAATATTCTCAAAAATGGGAAGAAGTTTGGAGTGCGTGGAACGGGTAGATATTGGCATACTGACTGTGCCTTTCTAGATGAACCCCTACCTTTTACAATGCTCTATCCACAAATTATACCTAAATCAACTAGGGAAACTTATTATCTTGATATGGAGCAGGTTTATGCAAAATTACCTGCTCATTTAAAAATCTATGTTGAAGGAAAATACATCAAACATGAAGCTAAGTGGCGTTACAAAGTGCAAGAGTGTGATCTTGATAGAGCAATCATAGATATTATTCAGGATTTTGAAAAAAGATTTCCGGCTGTCCAACACCCTGCTATCATTACTCATCCTGTTACTCATAAAAAGAGTTTGTACATGAGTTCGGGTTTTACTACTGGCATTATAGGTCTTGATTATGAAACTAACCAGAAGGTTTTGCCAGAATTATTCTCTTTTATGGAACGCGATCAATTTATTCATAAGCATGAATGGAATGATGGCGATCTTCTCTTATGGGAAAACAGAACTCTAAATCATAAAGCATCTATATCAGTATTAAGTGAAGAAAGTCTCAACTATCGTATTGGTGTTTATGATGGCTTACCATTTTATCTATCTTCACCTTCTTCTGTTGACTCTAAGGCTAAAACGGGAGCTTTGGCCTCAGCCCACTAGACATCTGCAGAAAAGGGGGAGTAGGGAGTAGGGAGTAGGGGGAAAGAATTGATGGTTTATAATCGATAATTGATTTAATTTTTTATTTTTGGAGATGTTTAGTCGTAATAGTTATCTACTACATAAAATTGTGGTAGAGATTCCAGAACAATTCTAGAGCGTGTCATCAATTAAATATGAAAAATATACATGGCAAGAGTTTTGGGCTTTTGGCTTGAGAATACTCCAGACGCTAAAAACCTTGATTGACAAAGCTTTTAACGTCTAATTGATAACAAAACCTATAAATGGTCATTAATTAAACAAAATCCATAATTTTTTTTAGAACTTAGAGTGTATGCAAGTTAGGCTATTTGACTTCTTTAGATAATCAAATTCTCATTTCCTAGTTTTTGTTCATTTATAGACTATGGCTATGAACATAACTACTGTTGCAAAAAATTAATGAAGGAGTAAAAATAAATATGGTTATTAATATCAACCAAAAGTTTTCCAATGTAGATAATGTTAGTCTAGATTTAGTTGAGAGGTTTATTGAGCCATATAAAGAAAACTGTAAATATTTAAAGCAGGCTAGATTTCAATATTTAGAACCTACAAACTTGTCAGAAAAATCGGAAAGTAGCAATCAGGAGATAGGGTATATGCAAGCTGATTTTTCTATTCCGGAATCTTGTTATATTGCTGACACTGGGCATTTCAATTCAGTAGAATTTAATATTTGCTACAACCAACTATTTTATCTGATGATCGCTTACTTAGTGCAAAATAAGTTGTTTAAAGCGATGGCAGACTGGGATTTAGAAACTTACAAATATTATCAGCTCAGTAATTTCCTGATTAGTAGGTTTTCTAGTGTTTTCAGAAAGCCAATTAACTCCGATCATTTTCAAGGCACTCTATCAATAAATAAATACTCTACTCGTAAACATTTGATTATGTTGAAAACCTCTTGCGCTTTTTACGATCGACATGGTGGATGGGCTGATGGTGATATAAATATTGCTGTTTTAAGTCAGGATTCTGAAAAAAATCTAAATGAGACCAAAGAAACTGTACTTACTTAAAGCAATAGACTGGTTGGGACAGAGTTTAGCCTACTTGAGAACTTGGATTATACTTCATTATTGGAATGTTAGCAATAAGGTAAGATTAATTAATGATATACGATAATGACATTTTAACATTAGCTGATTTATCCTTGGTGCAAGGGAAAAAGTTTCCTAAAAATAGAGCTTTGATTTTTAAAGACCAATACTTAACTTATTCACAGCTTGATTTACAAAGTAACCGTGTAGCTAATGGGTTGTTAGCAAAAGGGATTAAACCTCAATCTAGAGTAGCATTGTTAGCCAAAGATTCACTGAAGAGTTACGAAATATTATTTGCTTGTGCCAAAATCAATGCAGTTTTAGTACCAATTAATTGGCGTTTAGTTGCAGCGGAAGTCAGCTATATACTTAGAGATGCTGATATCGAAGTTCTCTTTGTTGGAGCTGAGTTTTATCCTTTAGTTGCATCAATTAGAGAAGAACTTACGAATATTAAAACTTTTATCGATTTAGAAAAAGCCGAAGAAGACTGGGTTGATTATAGTAGTTGGTATCAGCAGCATAGCGAGGTCAAACCTGATATTACAGTTAGCCCAAACGATGTAGCTGTTCAAATGTATACCAGTGGAACGACTGGCAGGCCGAAAGGGGTTCAACTAGGACATTATAGCTTTTTTGCTATTGCTAAAGAATTTGCTAAACGAGGTGAGAGCTGGATAAATTGGAGCCAAAACGATAAAAATTTATTGATTTTACCTTCATTTCATATTGGAGGTTTATGGTGGGCGATTCGGGGTTTAGTTTCTGGAGCAGAAAATTTTATTTTGGAAAGTTTTAATGCTTTTGCAGTTCTCAAGGCAATTGAAAACCATCGGATAACTAAAATGTGTATGGTTCCTGCAATGATTCAAATTACACTAGCTGAACCCCATTGTCAACAAACAGATTTTTCATCATTAGCCCACATTATTTATGGAGGTTCCCCCATCGCAGAATCTGTATTGAAGGAGGGAATGGAGGTATTTTCCTGTGATTTTGGACAAATTTATGGTATGACAGAAACTGGAAATTGTGCTGTATATTTACCTGCTGAGGAGCATCTGTCCGATAGACCAAACCGATTGAAGTCTGCTGGTAAAGCTTTTCCTGGTGTATCTTTGGCTGTTTTAGATAGTGAAGGTCAAAAGTTACCTCCTTTTGAAATAGGTGAAGTTTGCATAAATTCTCCTGCAAATATGATAGGTTACTGGAAATTACCTGAAGCTACTGCTAAAAGTTTAGTTGATGGTTGGATGTATACAGGAGATGCAGGCTATTTTGATGAGGAAGGCTATATTTATGTTTGCGATCGCATTAAAGATATGATCTGCTATGGAGGAGAGAATGTCTATCCTGCAGAAGTTGAAAACATTTTATATGAACATCCTGCAATTGCTGAAGTTGCTATTATTGGTATCCCAAATAAGTTTTTAGGAGAAAGTATAAAAGCAATTGTGGTTGTCAAACCTGGAGAAAAGGCAACAGCATTAGATATTATCAATTTTGCTAAGGGAAAAATTGCTGATTTCAAGTTACCTACAAGTGTAGATTTTGTTGAATCTCTACCAAGAACACCTAGTGGCAAAGTGCAAAAGGGTAAGCTTCGTCAACAATACTTACAAGGAAGTCGTTCATTAATGGATAATGGATAATTACTTCTGGTTAAAACCCACATTCTGTACGACAAAATGTAGTACAAAATAGGAGAAACCTTGAGTAAGTATTTAGACTGATAGTATGAGGTAGGAGGCGATATAGCTGCTGCTAGGATCTGCTAACGTAAATCAATCGAATGATGTTAGTTGCCAGAACTCACCCATAGACCAACTCAAAAATTGTCAAAGCCGCTCTATCATTGGTTATTTTAGTCCGCTTTATTATTAAGTAGAAGTGTAATCTCTTTCAGTTCCTCTTGAATGGCCATAGCCACTTCTGCTTCCTGAATCGCATTTTCGATCGCCTCTTCGTATAGCGGTTGAATTTCATTATCAACAGTAATTTGTTGATTTTTATTTGTCAAGTCTGATGTCTCTTTTTTGTCCTCTAATTCTCCTCCATAAATCTGGACAAGTAAATATTTTGACAGCTCTTGAATATTAAAATAATCCAGCAATGTTGATACTGAAACTTCACAACCAAAAGTTGTTTGTAATGTTTCTTTGAGTTCGACGATCATTGAGTAATTCAAGCCCATATCGGCAAATCCTAATTGTGAATCTAAATGATTTAATTCATCTAATCCTAATATTTTATTCACTAAACTTTGTAAGTAATTTATTATTATTTTTTGCCTATCTTTTTCTGGGTTTTGATCCAGATATTTTAAGATTCCAGACTTTACCTGTGAAATTTTCAGATTATTTTTATGTTGATTTATTAATAGTTTCAGAAGTTTTGGCAACAATTTTTGTTCATCTAATGTCAAATTTTGAGCTTGATTTAATTGTTTAATTAATCCCTCTATATCTCCTTGGTTGATTAGTTGAAAAATTAAGCTTGAGTCATTTTCTGAAATATCTGTTTTTTCCTGTTTTTCAGAAGTGTCAATCCAATAACTTTGTCTTTGAAAAGGATAAGTAGGTAGTGCTACTTTCTCACGAATATAATCTCGATCAAATCCTGACCAATTAACATTTACTCCTGTTATATGTAGTTGTGCTAAACTTGCCAATATTTGTTGCCATTCTGTTTGAGTTGAACTAAGCGAAGGTAAGCATAATCCTATATTTTCTGGTAAATGAGTATCTTTAAACAGCCCAATTTCTAAGAATATTTCATAACCTTCCTGATTTAAGGTTTCAATACTCTTAGCCACAGGTACAGACTCCCGGATATGATTCATCCAATATTCCGCTGAGGTAACTTCATTACCTAACTTTTTGCCAGTAACATTAGAAATCAGTGTTATCTGAGGCAGACTATAGGTGATTTCTTGTGCTATACTATTTAACTTTGTATCGAAAAATTCATCACTTTTAAGGCTCTGCTGCATTAACCTGCCCCTAGTGGCAATTAATTTGAGACCGTCTTCTAAACTAAAGACTCCTGCTAAACAAGCTGCTACATATTCACCTACATTTTGACCTAACATAACATCTGGCTTAATACCCCAAGATAGCCATAACTGCGCCAGAGCGTATTCTATAGAAAATAGGGCAGGTTGACTGTAGTCACTTTGGTCTAATAAATAGGAACTTGAGTTTTGTAGCTGTTGAGGGTATAGAATTTCTAAGAGTGGGTTTTCTAGATAGGAACCTAGAATGTGGTTACACTGATCTAATGCTTGACGAAAAGTTGATTGAGTTTCATAGAGTTCTCGTCCCATGTTTCGATACTGGAGATTTTCGCCTGTGAAGATGAAGGCAATTTTAGGTGTAGCGATCCCGTGAGGTAGTTTTCCTGAGAATATTCCTGGGACTTCTTCTTCCTGTTTGTGCTGTCGGAGTTTTTCGACTAATTCTTGTTTGTTGGAGGCAATAATAGCTAGACGATGGTTGAAGTGATTCCTTCCTGTGTTAGCTGTGTAGCAGATGTCTGCTAGTTCTAATTCTGGATGAGCCTCCAGATGAGAATAACTACTAACTAACTCACAGAGGGCTTTTTCAGTTTTCGCCGACAAAGTTAATAGATGCAATGGACGCTCTAGAGTATCTTCATTTTTGACTTTTTCAGGAGCTTCTTCCAAAACAAGATGAGCATTAACACCGCCAATTCCAAAGGAACTTACACCAGCTATTCGCGGCACAACTTCTCCTGTTCTGGTCTGGAATTTCTCCCATTCTTGAGTTTCCGTAACTATGTAAAATGGGCTGTCTTTTAAATCAATGCGTGAATTTAATTCTTGAAAATTAACTATCTTAGGCAATTTTTTGTTCTTCATTGCCAATAAAACTTTAATCACTCCAGCAATTCCGGCAGCTCCTTCCAAATGTCCAATATTTGTCTTCACTGCTCCTAAACCACAATAGGATTTTTTAGATAATCTTAGCTTATACTGTTTATGTAGTTGTCTAAACCCTCGTTTGAGAGCATTTATTTCTATGGGATCTCCCAAAGGTGTCCCAGTACCATGAGCTTCAATGTAGGAAACTGTATTGGGAGGGATATTAGC
>JBFRWR010000538.1:0-4682 GCA_051439685.1 Trichodesmium sp. | reverse complement strand
GCAGTTATTGTTATCTTTTCTGCATTTTCTTGGATTACTGCTAATTGTTATGATTTTGATTCTAGAGACTTTTCCATAATTTTTATCCTTTTGATTTAACCAGACTTTTATAACATATCATAATTCTCAGTACCACATATATCTTGCCTGTACCACTGTTACCAATTAGTAATTATTGATAAGATTTGACTAATAGGTTTAAACTTCACTTGCCAGTCTGCTAAAACTGTAATATTTCCCTCTAATTGTCTAAAAATTATTACTGTACCTTTTTCCGCAATTTGTTTGTATCCTTCAGAGGCAGTTATTGTTATTTTTTCTGCATTTTCTTGGATTACTGCTAATTGTTCTGATTTTGATTCTAGAGACTTTTCCATAATTTTTATCCTTTTGATTTAACCAAACTTTTATAACATATCATAATTGTCAATATCTTGATTAATTAAATGTCATTATGTCATTGCGACGGTCACTCTGTGGAAGGAAGCAATCTCTTGGGTATGAGCTTCATAAATATTTTTTATATCATTACTATTCTGACTTCTGAATTGTCAAATATTAATACCAAATCCGGTTATCAAAAGTAGATTTTTTAAATTCCTCTTTAACCCTTCTGCCTTCTGCAATCTGCTTTCTTCCTTACCTTAAATTATATTCAATAATAACTCTTGAGCTACGGCTTTAACTACATTAATACTTACAGAATTTCCCAATTGATAATAAGCCTTATTATCGTCAGGATGCAAAACAAAATTATCGGGAAAACCTTGTAATCTAGCAGCTTCTCTAGGAGTAATTTTTCGCACCCTATTTTGATGATAAATTCCTAATCTATTAGCATCACTCGCCACCAAAGTTACAGAAATTTTATCGGGGTCTAAAAATTTATAGACTTCAAAAGAAAAGTTTCCTGATACTGGTTTATATTTTGATTCGACTATTTGCAGATAATTTTTACTTACTAAAGAATTGAGCAAAATATTTAACTGAGGATGAGTGAAAAAACTAGCTATTTGCTCCTGACTCAACAATTTACCATCTTGATGTTTACCAAATTGACTATTTCTCCGTTTCAAAATCAAATGGTTCATTAATTCTATTTCTTCAACACTGCATTTACCCCTCAATCCCAACTCCCAAGAATGAATAGAATTTCCACCGCGATAATCAATTAACCTCATGCCATGTAATTTACTTAAATCTCCATTTAATCTTTCTTTTAAAGCTACGACAAATCTTTCCGAACAATTATATTTTTCATCTGGATTATCTTCTAAAATATCAGCCACAGTTACAGATTTTTTCTGAGGATAAAATAAAGATAATTGTTGAGGGTGATAAGAATGAGAATCTTTCGGACCAAGGTCAGAAATTAAATTAAATTTTGGTGTACTATCTAAAACTCCCAATATATAAATTCGGAGACGATTTTGGGGTAAATCAAAATTGGCACTATTCAATAAAAATATCTGAAAACTATAGCCTCTACTTTTAATTTCGTGTTTAATAGTTTCGATAGTTCTACCTTTATCATTAGTCAGCAAACCACGGACATTTTCAAATATAAAAGCTTGGGGTTTATATGTATCTATTAACCTGGTAATCTCAAAAAAAAGCGTACCTCTAGTATCGCCAAATCCAGCTTTTTTACCAGCATAAGAAAAAGATTGACAAGGAAATCCAGCTAATAAGATTTCGTGTGCTGGTAACTTTTCAATTTTGCGGATGTCTCCTACAGGATATTTACCAAAATTTTTCTCATAAACCAAACCAGCATCGGCATTTATTTCACTACTTAATACACATTCAGTTTCAATGTTTAAACATTTGGCAGCTTTTTCAAAAGCTAATCTCATTCCACCAATACCAGCAAATAAGTCAATAAAGCGAATTTTGGTCATTTTATATTATAAATAGTATGTAAATTTTTCAGTTTTTTTAATTATTATTATTTTCTAAGTAATCTCTCAAAAAATTACAAAGAATTGACAACTCATTTTGAGAAAATGCTACAGTACAGTGGCTATGCAAACAAATTGTTTGTAAGGCTGACTGTCTTTCAAAGTTTCCTGCTCCATCTATAACATAAGCAATTTTGTGACCTGCTGCTTCAACTTGTTCGTAACGAGCTTTTGCTTGTCCTCCTTTACGTTCAATAACACTATTAGTAGTTACTTGAAAACTTACTTCTATAGCTACATATTTCTGGTTTTTTGTGACTATAATATCAAATGAAGTTAAGCGTCCTGTAGTTTGGTCAGTATGAGTTACATTAGGTAAGGTACCATCAGATTTGACCTCAATTCCAATAATTCCAATTTCATCTTTTATGTACTGAGCAACAAATTTTTGGGCTAGATGACCTAAAGCATTAGATTTTGCACCTCCTGTAATACGACTAACCCAAATATATCGTTGCTTAATAAAACTATCTAATTCACTCGGTTTACCCAAATAATCACCAATTTCACATCTTGCTAAAATTGAAGCAATTTCTTGATTAGCATTGCTATAGGAACTTCCAAATAAAAGAAGCGCAATGGCATCTTTTTGTCTTTCATCTAAAGAATGTTTTACAAAAAGGTCTTTTCCATTAATTTTAAGAGTTTGATTACTTAAAGTTTTTGTAGGTAAAGCTTGAAACTTATAAATGCGCTGAGTATTTTTCCAAAAATATTTCATTTCTTCATTAGGAAACAAATTTTTAAATTCCCTACTTATACGTTTGAGCATTTCTCCTCCAAAGTCAGCCATAATAACCAAATGCTTAACAAATAAGTTTCCTGACAAGGCTGAAGAGTTTACTATTGTAAATAAGTCATCTAACTCTAATACATCAATACTTAAGATTTGAATAAATTGCTCTTGTGTTTTTAACAACAATGGCATTACACTTACCTCTGCTTCCATTTCAGCTAATTCTGTATGCCAAAATTTTGATGCTGCTTTTTCTAACTATATAAATGTTTTTCTATAATCTTGTTTTGGGTTATTCATTATATTTTTTCATTAATTATAAAAAAAATGTCAAAAAGTATTAGCAATTATACAATAAAAAGTTACTTTGCACAATTTCATAAATCTAGATGACTTGATTAATTGATTATTTTTTAATAGATTAAATGAATAATATATAATACATTTTTAGTTTATCCTTATTCCCTATTCCTTCTTATGTTAGAAAGTATTATTTGGATATTATTAATTGGCTTTTTTGTCGGCGAAATTGTCTTTAGATTAAAAGCACCACCCCTAGTCGGAATGGTATTAGTGGGAATATTATTAGGTCCCCAAATTAGCAATACCATCGACTCTAGCATTTTGCAAACTGCCGACTCCCTGAGAGCGATCGCCGTAACAATTATTTTAATGAAGGCAGGTTTAGGGTTAGACAGAGAAAAATTAGCACAACAAGGAACTGTAGCACTACGGTTAGGTTTTCTCCCCGCAACCTGTGAAGCTATTGTTATCGCCCTCGCAGCTATGTGGTTACTTAATTTTGACTTTGCCACCGGGTTGTTATTAGGTTGTATTATCGGTGCAGAGTCTCCCGCAGTTATTGTTCCTGGAATGTTGCGCCTCAAAAGTTTGGGTTGGGGCGTAACAAAAGGTATTCCTGATGCTATTTTGACAGGTAGTGCTTTGTCAGATGTTTTGCTGTTGTTAGTTTTTAGTTTACTGCTGGCATTTTTATCCCAGGGAACAACTACTGGCATTACCTTACCTGGTGGCATCACTCTAAGTGCATTACAGCTATTACCATTTCAAGTAATTTTACAAATTATTCTCGGAGTTATCGCCGGGTTGTTGATGGCACGAATATTAGTATTGCTCTTAGTCAAACAAAATTGGACTCAAAATGCTACCCAGGATATTTTAGTTGCAGCAAGTTTAGCTTTATTGTTAGTCGTCTTAGCAGAGAAATTTCCCATATTTTCCGGTTATTTAGCAGTTATGGCAACAGGCTTTTTTCTCATCAAATTTGATGCACCCCTGGCGCGACGGTTACGAAATGGTTTTGATACTTTGTGGGTGGTGGCGCAAATAATTTTGTTTGTGTTGCTCGGTGCTAATATCCCGTTGCAAGTGCTGGAAAATGTCTTGTTGGTAGGGTTGTTAATTTTAGCAGTCGGTACTTTAGTCGGACGAATGTTCGGTTGGTATCTCTCGACTTTTGGCAGTAACTGGAATTGGCGAGAACGTCTATTTTTACTGCCCGGAAATTCCGCTAAAGCAACAGTACAAGCTGCTATTGGAGCTGTTCCTCTAGCAGCAGGTATTGAGGGAGGGGAAACAATTTTAGCGATCGCTGCCCTATCCATCTTAGTCACAGCACCTTTGGGAGCTTGGGCGATACCTACTTTTGCACCCAAACTGTTAGAAAAAGGAGAAGTCGATCCGACAAAAGTAGCGATCGCTCGTCGTATTGTTTTGTTAGCTGCGGTTGATACTTCTCCCCTTGCTACAGAAGTGTTGTTAAAAGTTGCAGAGTTAGCGAGACGTTGTGATGGGGAAGTTGTGGTGTTGCATGTTATTCAGTCTGAGGATGCAGAAAGTATTGAGCAACTACAACAGAAAACACAACAACTACTGGCAGATATTCGTCATCGGTTTATTACTGTTGCGGGTGTGGTATCGGAGGAAATAATTTCTGTTGCACAAGAGTATGGAGCAGCAGAAAT
>JBFRWR010000537.1:0-5291 GCA_051439685.1 Trichodesmium sp. | reverse complement strand
TAACTGGCATTGGTTGAAAGCGGTCTTCTTTCGTGTTTTGCACACAAACAACACCCTCAACAATACCTTTATTCAACATTTCACAGGCGATCGTACTCACAATACCAGTCCATTGTGCGCCTTCAATGGGTTGTTTTTTTCGAGCTGCCATCATATCTTGATGAACGCCAAAATAAGTCTCATTTTCATTATCTAGGTTACGGATGCGTCCATGAGTTTCTTGTTCGAGGTTGTCAAATTGTTGGTTAAGAAATGCACAAGCATCCTTGACATAATGGATATAATATGTATCGCACAAACCACATTCGCTACAGAGTTCTTTAGCAGGGCGACGGGCACCTGGTCTGAGTGCTTTAGCTTTCTTATGTTTGGGAGTATTTGGAGTTGAGATAGTCATTAGAAAGTTGATTTGTTAAAGTTAGTTACTTTTATTTAGGATACCACTTTTTAGTTATGAGTTATCAGTATCTAGAGGTATCTAACTAAAAAATCAACCCGGTTTCTCGTAGACGTCTATTGCTCAAAACAAGAATTTATCCTAGAAACCAGGTTTCTTTGTGTAAGTCTTCAACTCTTAATTATAGGAAATTCAAAAAAGGCAGTTACATCTTAATTGGTTAATTGGTGATTTATTCATACAAGAAAAAAAAATCCAATAAATTATAAAAATCAAGCCTTCTTTCCTCTTTTTTATTATGTTTTTTTCCCTGTTGCCTCCGAATTAGACTGTAGCAATATTTTATGCAATTGGTATTATTAATTATTCGGTGACATCTTTAAAGTGAATTAGTATGATTAAGTAGATTTACAGGTTACGAACGTTCTGATAAATTCAATCTTCAATAAATTCAGTAAATTTTCTAATTGTCATAGCATAAATACTTTAATAAAATAAGAGTAATAATGAATAAAAATTAAAATTTTAATCTGAAAAAATAATCTGCTTTTATTACAATTAATTTGGGAGAGGAGAAGGATTAACTAAGTCAGAAGTTGTTTTTGGAACAGGGCAGAAATCCCCACTACAAAAACATTTCGCTGATCCAGGCTGGGTGGCGCGACCCATTTTTTTTGAGTAAAGAGAGCAGGTATTACTCAATCAAAATTTTTAGGGAGGCTATTATGGAAGAATCTAGTAGTAGTTTTGATGTTGGGTTAAAAGATACCAACCTAATCTTCCCAGAGGTTAATAAAGTTGATGATGAGCTGCTACAGTTTAGTGCAGAAAGTGAAACACTAACAATTGAAAATATAAATACAAGCGATGATGAATTGTTGCAGCTCCCAAATTATTCGGGAGTGTTGGACTTAAGTCAATCTCAGGAGCCATTTGAGAACACCTCAACAGGGAAAAAAGACCCATTGACAGGAGAAGAAAATAATCCAGTTGCAGAAATTGCTCCTCTAGTAGACGAAACTTATGATGGGGTAGAAATTCAACGGCGAAGCTCGAATAGCTCAGACCCAGGTAACAACCGCCGTCAAGCTGAGAATATTGGTACTCTGGACAAGAATGGATATGATAATAGCGATTCAGTGAGTAGAAGAGACCGCAAAGACTTTTATAAATTTAGCGTCAATAGTAGGGGTAGAGTAGAGATTGACTTATCCGATCTGAGCGATAATGCTGACCTATATTTGCACAACAGTCGGGGTAAAGCGATTAAAAAGTCGAGACGCGGTGGTAGTACTTCGGAAAGTATTAGTCGCATTTTGAACCCAGGCGATTATTATGTACAGGTGAAATCTAGGAGTAAATGGGATTCGACAGATTACGATTTAGAGTTGAACTTCAGCGAACTACCTCCAGATAATGCGGGTAACAACAAGCGCAAGGCGAGAAAATTGGGCAGTCTCAGCGGTAGCGAATCCTATAATGACTTTGTGGGAAAAGGCGATCGCCTGGACTTTTACAGATTTACTTTAGATGGGGAAAGGGATGTAGATATTTCCCTGGATGGGTTGAGTGGCAATGCGGATTTGCATTTGTGGAAGAAGGGAAGCAGAGGGGTTTTCGGGCGATCGACTAACTCTGGCAGTAGCAGCGAGTCAATTAATGAATCTCTGGGTGCGGGTACTTATTACTTGCGGGTAAAATCAAAAGGTGGAGCGGGTACCGACTATAGCTTGAGTTTGGAGGCAGTAGCAGTAGAACCTGCTTCTGTCGAAACTTGGGGGTTGGGAAGCAGCCTCGACATTAGCAATTTCTCCTTTAGCGGAAAAGAAGGGGATGAGGGTACTTTCCAAGTGCGATTGAATGAAGCACCATTATCCGATGTTACCCTGAAGTTCGAGCCTGGTGATCTCTTGACTTTAGATGCGGACGATGATATTATTAGCGGTCCTCAAGACAGCATCACTTTTACGCGATCAAACTGGAATCAGCCGCGCCAGGTTAGCTTTATTGCCGAGAAAGATGGCTCTAAGCACGATCGCATATCTGGCAATACCATCGATTACGTTCTCAGTGGAGATATCGAAGGTGGTGGCACTTACGACTTAGGCCGAATTGCCAACACCTACGCTCCAGATAACAAGAATTTTAATATCGACCTCGATTTCCGTACCGACTATCTGGATTACTGGACGCCAGAACGTCGGGAAATTGCCCAACAGGCAGCAGACGATTGGGCCAGACTGATTGCTAACGAACTGAAGGGGCTAAAATTAGAAAATCAAACCATTTCGGCTGCTAATTGCTCAACGGAAGAAAGTTTTGATATCGAAGTCAATCGATTTGTGGACGATTTGGTAGTATTCGTCGGCGCTTATGGTAACGACGAATGGGCAGGTTGGGGCGGTCGTCGCGTTGGTGGAGACAGTCAATCGGAGCCTCTACCGAGAGTCGGTAGTATTACTGTGAACTCTAGTGAATATTCAACAGCAGATAGTTACCACAGTCTCTACGCTACTGTTTCGCACGAAATCGGTCATGCTATCGGACTTCTCGGTAAAAATTACACTGGGGAACAGCTAATATCGGGAGGATATTTTACCGGAAAATATACGCGAGAGTTTAATGGTGGTAAAAATATTGCTATAGCTGAAGGTGGCGGTCATCCCGACCATTGTCTCGAATCGCAGATGTCATACGATTACCCGGGCTACACAGTAACTGAGTTAGATAAAAGATTGCTTGCTGACAGTGGCTACCAAGTGTATGGTATTAATGTCAAAGGTCAGCCGCGATCGATCTCTGAGTTTGGGAAGTTCTTAGAGAAAGAACGGACAGATGACTGCCTTGCGGGAGCTAAAGATATCGGTACTCTCGGCAGCAAGCTGCAAACGTTTAATGGCTTTATGGGGGATACAGACCCCACACGCGACTTCTACCGCTTTGAGGTGGGAAGCGGTGGAGGGACTTTAGAGCTTAATCTGAGTGGGGATGTAGATGCGTCTTTGAAAAGCACTGACAATAAATGGATACCTGGTGTTTACAATCATGGTACTCAGACTACACCAACGAGGGTTCCTCTCGAAGCTGGTACTTACTATGTAGGTATGTTTTTCCCGAAGAACTCTGAAGTTAAGGATACCGATTACGAGCTGACCTTACAATTGACGTAAGCGCTTGTAGTGGGAAGGTGGGGCGATCGCTATTTCAGCAAAAGCTCTAGAGAAGGCGATCGCCCAACGAACAAACCATCCGCGTTTAAGGAGCGGTCGCTTTTCTCATTCTAGAAATACTAGAATAGCGATCGCCCCAAAAACTTATCTAATTTCTAGATAAAGCTTTTTACCTACCTCTCGGGCATATCTTTCTATTCTAGAAATACTAACATCTGAGCTATCATTTTCTATTTGGAAAATAGTTGACTTATTCCAATTCAACCGACTGGCTAACTCTTCTATTGTCATGCCAGCTTCTTCCCTTGCTTGTGCTAGAATCACCCCGATCTTAAAACTGGCATATCCTGACTCAAATCCTTCAGTAAATTCAGGATCGATTTGCTTCCGTTTCTCAATATATTTCTTGACATCACTCATCATTTTGCTTCCTACTTAAATAATCTTGTTTTCGCCTTTCAGCTAACTCAATTTCACCAACTGGTGTTTTTTTAGCAAACCCATTAGTTAAAATAATTAAGTTTTCGTTGTCAAAAAAACCTAGAAAACGAAAAATATCGTTGCCAAATCAAACTCTTACTTCCCAAATATCATTAGTATTCACTAATTTTTTTAAATACTGACTTGGGACAGAATCAAGCTCCTCAACTAAACGTAACACCCAAAGAACTTTTTGAGCTTGTTTTCCTGAAAGAGAATCAATAAAATCTTCCACAGGGCAACGTTCAGAATCGGTTCTATAGAAGATAATTTCTCTCATAAAAATAGATTGGAACTAAAGGAATAATTATTTTTTCTCTAGCGATCGCTGCCCACACATTTTCTCAAGTTAAGGGTGGATATTCTTCAACAATCTCTTCTAGAGTTAACTCCTCTACCAGATTATCTAGGATGACTGATACTATAATCCTAGTTCCTTTGTCTGGTTTGAGTTCTAGAGCCAGATGCCCTCGTAAAACCTCTCCATTAAATACGGCGGTTATAATTTTATTCATCGTTTGACAATAGAAATTATTTCTTAGCTTAACATTAGCAAGCGCTAGTTGTCAATCAAAGCAAAAAAAAGCGTTCTCCGTTCCCAAACCAACCCCGTTTAAGGAGGGATGTTGCATCCGCAACGCTTCGCGATCGCTCTTACATGAAGATTTTTTCCTTTATATTGACAAAATTATAAACTTGTGGTATAAAATCCGTTTCCAACTCCTGTATTTTCTGCTATAACTAAAATTGTACTTATTCCTCAAAAACAACCAATGGATATTCCCAGGATCGGCACAAAACCATGAGCGTCAATTATATTTTAAGCCAATATATCGACGAAGCAATGTCTCAGGCTGTTTACGATAAACTAGAAGATGGCACTTTCGTCGGTCGAATTCCATCCTGCAAAGGCGTTATCGCATTTGCATCCACACTGCGCCAGTGCGAAAACGAGTTACACTCGACCCTAGAAGATTCGATTCTATTAGGGTTGAAACTCGGTCATGCCCTGCCAGTTATCAACAACATCAATCTGAACGAGGAGCCAAGTCGTGAGCCGGTGGACACCCTGTAAGCGTCGGGATTTTATCAAAAAGTTGCGACGATTGGAATTTGATAGCCCTTTTTTTAATCAACATCGCTCATTTCCTGGGCTAATATCATGTCCGGATAAGAGCGTGATCAAAAAACTTGCTCCTCTTTAATACTTAAAAACTTCCTCTTCTTCCCTCCTGACTCCTGTA
>JBFRWR010000536.1:0-15713 GCA_051439685.1 Trichodesmium sp. | reverse complement strand
CTCCTGTCTCCTGTCTCCTGTCTCCTGTCTCCTGTCTCCTGTCTCCTGTCTCCTGTCTCCTGTCTCCTGTCTCCTGTCTCCTGTCTCCTGTTTGTCGTGCGGAATGTAGGTTTTATGTTCTACTTTTTAAATTTAACTATCTTTTGGAAATTTTGCATAAACTTGATTGAATAATAAGTCAGGCTAGGATAAAATTTGTCTATACAATTGAAATTTTATATTGAGGATGAATATATACAGCTTAATCTTTGTTCAGTATTGTTATCATTTTACCCAGTTCCGACCAAGGAACCTTTTGATGTGCGTAGCAGACTAATAACTAAAATAACCAAAAAATATACATTGCACAATTAGGAATGATGAAGTTTGAAAGTACCTATTTTTAGATAATTCTTTTCCTCATATCTGTAGAGTTTAAAACCTATTATCATTCTTGAATGTGCGACAAAAAAAAATAAATTTAATCTCTGTTCAATTATGGTTATACAAGTTTTCATAAAATCATATTTATAGAGCCATAAACTTAGATAAAAGTCGAGGTATGCTTTTCATAATTATCTTAAAATAAACATGATTTTATTGTAGTTATTGTTGATAAATATTTCTGTTCATTTGCTTACCCATAAACCAGGTTTATCAACTAAATTTCCTGGTTTGAACAAAAATAATAACAGCCATAAACCTGATTCCTTGCTTAATTTGCGTAATTCCTGTTTGCCAAGCAAGTTATTCCTAAGCATTCAGCTATTAGTGGTCAGCTCTCAACTCTAATTATGAATCAAGGAATTATTCCTTTAACTTATAGCAAATTTTCAATCATAAAATTGAAGCGCAAAAACGACTTGTCTGAATTGTCAACCCATAATTATAAATTTAGATGTATCTTGGAAGCTGATAGTTGATAGCTGATAGCTGACGGCTGAATGCTTACAGTTAGTATAATTTGAAAAAAGCATAATAAACATGATAAACTATTATAAATCCAATACCAAGTTGATATAATATTGCCTACAAATATTTATCAAATAGCAGCAAAAAATATAATCTTATTAATTAGATTTTATCTGGCAAATTCTGACAATTAAAGATTAAGTGAATCAAACATGGATAAATTAGATCGTAAATTTTGGCATCATTTTTTAGAAATTGCACAACCATATTTTTATCCTTTAGAAACAGGAAGCAGCAAAGTTTTTTTAGGACTATTATTTCTAGCTTTAGTATTTTTATTTGCTGCTGTTTTTGTAATTGTTAGCTTAGTTTGCTTAAGTAGTGAAGCGATATTTGGTGAATCATTCAATAGTATTGCTCCAGGTTTAATAGAGACAATTAAAAATATAATTAATTCACACTGGATATTTTTGATTGCTTTAATGCTCGTCGTTCCTGCTAGTGCTTTTTGGTATTACAGAAGAAAAATTATACCAAGTTGGCAACCTTGGACACTATTAAGTTTACTCCTATTATTATCTCTATCAGTCAGTGGTTTAAACGTAATTATTAGCTATGTTGGCAACTACTTTACTACCGCCCTAGCAGAAAAAGACCAATCTACATTTTGGCGATTTCTATTTGTTTATGCCGGAGTATTTATTCTTGGTACTCCCATAGTCGTAATTTACACCTATACACGGCAAAAATTAGGACTATATTGGCGGAATTGGATGACCAATAAATTTATTGATAACTACTTAGAAAATAGGTCTTACTATCAAATCAACTCAGAAGCAAAAATTGATAACCCAGATCAAAGAATAGCAGAAGATATTAAATCTTTTACTAACCAAAGTTTGTTTTTTCTCCTGACAATTCTTAACTCGGTTATTGATGTTATTTCCTTTACAGGAATTCTTTGGTCAATATCAATCCAACTATCAATATTTCTAATTTTATATGCCGTAATTGGCACATTAGTCGCAGTAAAATTTGGCAATAAATTAATTATTTTAAATTTTAATCAACTCAAACGAGAAGCAGATTTTCGTTATGGATTAGTGCATATCCGTGATAATGCAGAATCAATTGCTTTTTATCAAGGTGAAGAGCAAGAATCATCTCAAATTCGAGAAAGATTTACTCAAGTTTTTCAGAACTTTAATTTACTAATTGGTTGGCAGAGAAATGTAGATTACTTTACCACAGGTTATCGATATGCAGTAATTATTTTACCTTCTTTAATTATGGCTCCTATTTATTTTGCTGGAGAGATTAAATATGGAGATATTACTCAAGCAGGTTTTGCTTTTAGTCAAGTTTTAGGTGCTTTTTCTTTAATAGTTAGTCAAATAGACAACTTAACAGCTTTTGCTGCCGGGATTAATCGTTTGTCTAAATTTAAAGAAACATTGATAGATACAAAACAATTGCCAAAAGAAGGAAATAGAGAAATTGACGTACTCGAAAAATCTCAACTGAAACTAAAAAATATTACCCTGAATACTCCTGTAAGTTACGAAGATATAAATCAAAATCAAAAGACTTTAGTTAAAGATTTATCAGTAGCAGTGGAAGCTGGTCAAGGATTATTAATTGTTGGTAAAAGTGGAGTTGGTAAAAGTTCTTTATTAAGAGCAATAGCAGGTTTATGGAAATCAGGCACAGGTTGTTTAATTCGCCCTAATTTAGAGGAAATGTTGTTTTTACCTCAGCGCCCTTATATGATTTTAGGAACTCTCCGAGAACAATTGTTATATCCTAAAGTTAATCACGAATTTGATGAGTGTAAATTAAGAAAAATTTTGAAAGTTGTTAACTTAGAAGATTTACCAGATAGATTAGGTGGTTTTGATGTAGAGTTGCAATGGGAAAATGTTTTATCTTTAGGAGAACAACAACGTTTAGCTTTTGCTAGAGTATTATTAACTCAGCCATCTTATGTAATTTTAGATGAAGCAACCAGCGCCTTAGACTTAGAAAATGAAGCTGAACTTTATCAACAATTAGAAGCAACTAAAACAACATTTATTAGTGTCGGACATCGTTTAAGTTTGTTAAAATATCATCAGCAAGTTTTAGAATTAACAGGTAATGCTAATTGGCAAATATTATCTGCAGAAGATTATCAAAAAGGAGTTAGTTTATTAAATTAATAGTCAGCATTTAGCTTTCAGCTTATAAGTTATTAACTTAAGTAGGGTTGGCACTCAAAAATATTATGGGTAAGGGTAGGAATTAGTAGTCAGAATAATCCTTTACTTTTTCTGTCTTAGTCAGTCTTTAATTCTAACTTTTTGAACCTTTTGGAGTTAAAATATTGCACTTTTTCCCGACCGTGCAAAGGTTCAAATCTTTACCTGTAAATCCTTTGATATTTAATCAGCAATCCCTAAGTAGGACTTGCTGAAAAAAGTATTTTAGTGGAGGGTAGTCCTCAGTCTTCAGAAGTCAGTATAAATGGTAATTATAGAGGAATTAGTAGTCAGAATAATCCTTTACTTTGTCTGTCTTAGTCAGTCTTTAATTCTAACTTTTTGAACCTTTTGGAGTTAAAATATTGCACTTTTTTCAGACCGTGCAAAGGTTAAAACCTTTACTTTTTAATGGTTTTAGATTTAATCAGCAATCCCTAAGTAGGGCTTGCTGAAAAAGTTATAATATCAAATCAGTTAGTATCGGTATAAAAAAGTGTAGAAACCGGGTTGGTTTTAAATACCCCACTTTATAAAATCTACCACCGACAAACTCGGTTTCTGTTTCTTATAACACTCCGAAGCAAGTGGATTTGATATAAAATTCCTGATTTGGGCAATTTTCTCTTCCTACTTTATTAGTAAATAGCGAGTAGTCAGTAGTCAAGAAAAATGTTAGATTGAGGGAATATAATCAGAACAATTATTCCTCAACTTTTCCCTTTTGTCTGCTAAAAATTATGACTTTTTGAGCTACCAGTCGCAAAAAACTGACACTTTTTTCGGACAAATAATGCCTTAAATATTTACCCTATAGGCTTGTGATATTTCTGCAACAAGCACTATTTATTTCTTTGATTTATTTTTCCTTTTCCCACTTTTAATACAGCATTATAATTTTTTTCATTTTGTTTAACTGAAGCCCAAAAATCAACTATTGGTTGAGGATAATCAACCCCTATTTTTACACCGAATCTATCTTGTGCAACAGGTAATAATTTCCAAGGTTCGTGAACCTTAGAAACTGGTATTGCTTCTAATTCTGGCAACCAATATTTAACATATTTACCTTCAGAGTCGTAATCTTTTGCCTGTTTAGAAATATTAAAATAACGAAAACCTCGCGCATCATTTCCCACTCCAGCAGTGTAATTCCAATTGCCCCAATTACTACAAACATCATAATCTATTAATAAAGACTCAAACCATTCAGCTCCCATTTGCCAATTAATTCCTAAATTTTTAGTCAGAAAACTAGCAACATTTTGTCTACCACGATTTGACATAAAACCTGTAGCCAAAAGTTCCCGCATATTAGCATCTACTAGAGGAAATCCTGTTTTACCTTCTTGCCATTTTTTAAAGTTTTCCCAGTCTTCTTGCCAAGTAATAGCAACTCCTTGTAAACCAGATTTATGAAAGACTTTATTTCCATGTTTTTGACAAATAAATCGAAAATAATCCCGCCACAATAACTCAAATACTAACCAATAAGTTGATTGATTTTTTACCCTTTGATATTCATATTCTTGTACTTGTTCATAAATATAACGAGGCGACAAACAGCCTAAAGCTAACCAAGGAGAAAATTTAGAAGAATAATTTGCTCCTAACATTTCATTTCTGGTTTCTTTATATACTTTTAAACAGTCTTCCTGCCAAAAATAATTTATTAATCTTTTTTTACCAGCAGTTTCTCCTCCTTGAAATTCTAAAACCCCTCGTGAATCTTGTACTGGAGTTTCTAGATTAAAATCAGATAAAGTTGGTAATTTCCCCACATCAATATCTGGTAAAGATGGTAATTTTTGAGGAGTAGAGAATGTGGGATTTACACTAGAATATTTCTCTACATCTTTGCGAAAATTAGTAAATAATTCTGGCAATTCTTTAATTGCAAAAGGTAAATTATCTGGGTGGTAAAGCGTATGACCCCAAAATGATTGAACCTTAACACCAATTTTTGCTAATGCTTGATGAACTGCTCTTTCTACTCTTAATTCTTCAGCAGTAACCTCCTTATGAAAAAAGACTGATTTAGCAGATAATTTTTCAGCAATTTCTGGAATTACTACCTCTGGTTTTTGCTTATAAACTACCAAATTACTACCTAATTTTTGCAGACTATTACGCAAATCTGCAACACTTTCTATCAAAAACTTTCCCCTAAAAGCACCTGTTTTAGGAAAACCAAAATTAGTTTTATCAAATTGTCTAGGATCAAAACAATAAATTGGCAGAATTTGAGCCTTTGCTTTTAACGCTTGATTTAATGGTTGATGATCGTGAATCCGTAAGTCATTCCGATACCATAATATAATTAAGTTTTGATTCATATAATTTTTTTTTAAATTCTACTACTGCAAAAAATATATATCTTTTTCACCGAATAATTAAGGTTTAAAGTCTCTCACTCGCCGTGGAGAAACAATGAATTTATTTTCCTTTTATTCAATATAATCCGTTTTAGGGAGAGGTAATTATCAATTATCAATTATCAATTATTGAACAGATGTCTAATATAGTATTTCCCAAAGTCATCAGGTACATTTATATTTTTGTCTTTTTGTTCCCTGTTCCCAGTTAAGTCTTCCCTCAAACCTAAAATTTTGTACCTCACTCTTTTTGGGAATTGCTATATAAAAGATAACCCAGTTTTAATTAAAAACTGGGTTATCAATAGATGCGTTCTGGAAATAATGACCAATAAATTTTATTATTATCTAGATATTGAATCATAAAAACCTTGAGAAGTAGATAATACCCTGTAATTAATTTCTTCATCTTCTAACTCATCTGCTAATTGTTCTGCCTTATCCTTAACAGTTTTCAAAACTTGACGAACTACCCATGTCGAAATTTCTGGATTTTGCTCTATCTCCCTAATTAAAGTATTTAAGTATCCAGCGATAAATTTTGCTTGTTTATGAGAATCTTGGGACATAAGTGAAATTATTCCTATACTTGATTATTTATCTATTCCTTTATTCTACTCAACAAGTTTTACATATCCTTAGATAAATGTGCAACTTGAGCAACCTAAACACTATGATCCCCTTAGATAATAATTCTATTAAAGTTGTAATATTTTGCTGATATTTAGGAGTTATAATTCAGGAAATAGGACTCAAAATTTCTCAGATTATCCGAGTTTTATAAATTTTTTTAGAGGTTATTTGAGAAGTAATTTATCCCCCTAAATCCCCCTTAATCTGCTATTCCTGCTCAGGAAATCCTCAAAACCTTCTGAGAGGGTGGGAGGTTTGGTTCACAGGGGTAGTTTTTTTACCTTTGATGTAAAAGAAGTGTGGTAAGTGTGGGGAGAGGGAGAATTTTTAAACAATTTATTATATCAAAAAGTACATGGAGTGTTCATATTTTATACTGAATAAAAGTGATTACTTACCCCTTTGTTAAAAACCTACTCTTGTAAAAGGATTTGTGGGAACTGTGGGAAGTAAGAATCTTGTCTTAATTTCTCAAAAAAATGTATTTTTTAATAAACTTTTCTCCAGAAAAAGCCTCTCCCAGACTTACACATAGCTTGTCTATTTTATCAAAGTTTATATTAATAAAAATGTTAATAAACCATAACTTCTCAAGCAGGAATAGAGGCGGCTAAATCAAAATTTATAATTTTCAAAATCCTCTGACAAGCAAGGATAATATCGCTTTCTCATTATCAATTTATCAAACTTAAAAAAAGCATAAACATAGAAATTATCTGGTTTAATTTAGCAAAATTAGTTTCTGACAATCATTTTCTAGGTAATACAATAAAACCTATTTTTTTACATAAGGTTCAAGTTTTCGATCAATAGTTTTGATATGGTTAACAAACCAATCTAACAACTCACTTTTAACCTGAGCAGCAATGATTTTTACCGACTCATTTTGATTAATATTCTTAGAGATTATTTCAAGATTACTCCTAAACTGAGCATGAGCGCCTTTATTTCTACAAGCTGCCGAACATTTATAGATGTTCATACATGATTCTTCATATTGAAAATGATTATTTACATACATCTCTAGGAAATAGAATATTGACTTCAGCTCTTGTTTTCCTTGATTTTTTTCTAATGCTTCAATCAGAGCATCCATTTGATCGAGTAATTGTTTATGTTGAAAATCTAGTAAAGGAATCCGAATTTTTAGAGATTCATTCCAAGTAGGTATCATAATAACTTGTTATAAATTTAGGATAATGTATTAACTTTGTTGAAATAACTACTATTATATCAAATATCAACCTAAATTTGGTGTTGCTAAATCAAGAAATGAAGCTGTAAGGCTGATATTTATTTAATACCTTTAAATGGCTACATAAATTGAGAATTGAGTAATTGGTATTAACCCTAAAATAATTCATATTACTAATTACCAACGACCTAAATTTAGTTACTTATTGCAACTGTTGCATCCAAGGTTTCTACTGTTCTGAAATAGATAAAATTTTTGAGATTTGATATAAGTAGGTAAGCATAATTTTGATTTTTAGGAATAATAAAATTTGGGTTGGTGATGAGATTTATCTAGGTATAATCACATTAATTAGGGTTGGCTGAAAAAAGTCTTTGGGTAATTTTTTCGTCTAAAAAAGGCTAAATTCTTGATTTGTGACTAAAATAAAATTTAATCAGCAGGCTCTAATTAAAAAAGAAAACAGATTTTTTGAGTAATAACTTTTACTATAGCAATCCTATTTTATTCGTGCCAAAAATCTTACTGCTTTTTAGGGAATAGGGAATAGGGAATAGGGAACAGTGAACAGGTGGGAGTTTCAACTTTTTTATTGACTTTTTAATTTATCACAACCTATGGGCGGATTGCTATATCTAAAATTCTGCTAAATTTATCCTAATCTGGAAAAAATTTATTTTAATTTCTAGGTAGAAAATGACAATAGAATAATTACACCAATTCTATTCAAGACTTATCCATAAACAGCAGATATCCTAGGGGCGAATCACAATTTACCTCTACAAATGATGTATAGGATTTCCCAAAGTAATGAGGTACAGTTATATTTTTGTCTGTTTGTTCCCTTTTCCCAGTTAAGTGTTCCCTCAAACCTAAAATTTTGTACCTCACGCTTTTTGGGAATTGCTATATTATTAGATATTTTCCGTAAATCCTACTATTGTAATTGCTGGGATTAACTGTGGATATTGAAGGAGTATTTCTAGGAGTATTTGAGCTTCCAGGTGCAATGTCAACAATTAACTAATTGTCTAATATCTCGGCACAGATAGTTATACAATATATATCTTGCAAAAGTTTTAATTAAATCCATTCAAGATATGAAATAAAGGCGTTGGTGATGCGTGGCTATGATTTTTTTTAATGGCAATTGGCTAACTCCTAATTAATCCTAAAAAGCATTTTATCTTTAGACAAATTTAGATTTCATAGCTTGATTCACCAACACCGAAATAAAAAATTCCATCTCCCTATTCCCTATTTCCTATTCCCTGACTTCTGCAAGAAGTCTAATAGTAACTTTTTTGTTAACTATTGGCAATTAAATTTATACAGATAACTATCATAATCTTTTAGATAGATTCATGGTGACTTGAGTAACAAAAATTAAAAATGTTTGATATTAGTTTATCAAACTTGACGCAAATTGAAATGATGCTTTAAAATAAATAAATTTTTTTTTACTGGTAACAAAAATAGGTTAACCTACAAAATATAGCTTGAAATTATATATAAATAGATACAATCTCACAAAAAAGCTATTTTAGTGGATTATCAACTCGTAAATGATAAGGATTGTTGGAGGATAGTTATGTCAGAAAAAGTCGCTACACAAGTTCGGAACGTCGCGATCGTTGGCCCTTATCTTAGTGGAAAAACAACACTATTAGAAAGCTTATTATCTGTGACTGGGGCAATATCTCGTAAAGGCAGTATTAAAGAAGGTAACACCGTCGGAGATTCTACACCAGAAGCTCGCGATCGCTCCATGACAGTAGAAATAAATGTTGCTAGTACCGAATATAGCGACATAAACTTTACCTTCCTTGACTGTCCAGGTTCCATAGAATTTGCCCAAGAAACCGATAACGCTCTCATCGGAGCAGGAGCAGCAATAGTAGTATGTGAACCCGATCCTACCCGCGTTCTCACCCTCGCCCCACTTTTCAAATTTCTTGACGACTGGGAAATTCCCCATATAGTATTCATCAACAAAATGGATCGGGTATCTATAGACGAAACCAACTGTAAATCTAAATTTTCAGAAGTATTAGAAGCACTGAAAACCATATCTAGCCGTCCTATCGTACCCCATCAATATCCCATTGGCAAAAACAATGAACTAATAGGATTTATTGACTTAGTAACCGAACAAGCTTATCATTATCATCCAGGCGCTCCATCAGACCCAGTAGCTATTCCCGAATCTCTGAAAGCAGAAGAACAAACAGCTAGAGAACAAATGCTAGAAGAATTAGCTAATTTTGACGATCATTTGTTAGAAGAATTAGTCGAAAACATCGAACCAAAGCAAGAAGAAATAGTTGCTGACCTGAAAATGGAATTAGGTGCAGATTTAATTGTACCGGTATTTGTCGGAGTAGCAGAAAAAGATTCTGGTGTGCGTTCCCTCCTAGACGCTCTCGTGCGAGAAACTCCTGCACCAGCAGAAACAGCAAAACGTCGTGGCTTAAAATCTAATTCCGCAGAACCTATTGCCCAAGTATTGAAAACCTACTACACTCCTCAAGGTGGCAAACTATCCCTAGTGCGAGTATGGCAAGGAGAAATCACCGATAACATGACATTAAACGGGATTCGCATCGGTGGAATGTATCAGTTAATAGGTCAACAAACAAACACAAAACAATTTGCCCAAACAGGAGAAATAGTTGCCCTGAGTCGGATGGAAGGTATTCAAACAGGAGAAACTTTAACCGCAGATACAAATATAAAAACTGAATTACCCAAAGCAGCAGTTTTACCTCCTGTGTTTGCCATGGCGATCGCTCCAGAAGACCGGAAAGACGAAGTAAAAATGAGCAGCGCTTTAACCAAATTGCTGGAAGAAGACCCCGCCTTAAAATGGGAACAAGATGGTGACACCCACGAAGTTATTCTCTGGGGTCAAGGAGAAATTCATCTCCAGGTAAGTTTAGACCGTTTGCGTCGCAAATATAACGTTTCCATGAAAACCCACTTACCCCAAGTTCCCTATAAAGAAACAATTCGCAAAAATACCTCCTCTCACGGTCGTTACAAACATCAAAGTGGCGGTCATGGGCAATTTGGAGATGTGTATCTAGACATTCAACCATTGCCAAGAGGTACAGGTTTTAACTTTAGTGAAAGCATTGTGGGTGGAGTAGTACCAAAACAATATATTCCTGGTGTAGAAACAGGAGTACGGGAATATCTTGAACACGGTCCCCTGGGTTTCCCTGTGGTAGACGTAGCAGTGACATTAACTAATGGGTCTTATCATTCCGTCGATAGTTCCGAGCAAGCATTTAAACAAGCAGCGCGAGTAGCAATGCAAGAAGGAATGACTCAATGCGAACCAGTCTTACTAGAACCTATTGCTTTAGTAGAAATTTCAGCACCCAATGAGTTTACCTCCAAAGTGTTACAGTTAATCAGTACCCGTCGCGGTCAGATATTAGGTTATGAAACCATGAGCGACTGGAAAGGATGGGATAAAACTTCCGCTTATTTAGCATTCTCAGAAATGCAAGATTTAATAGTCGAGTTGCGATCGCAAACAATGGGAGTAGGTTATTTTAATTGGCAGTTTGACCACTTACAAGAAATGCCAGATAAATTAGCTGAAAAAGTGTTGGAAAGAAATGGGAATAATTAGGGTTTGCGTATGGAAAGTATTTTGGTAGGGGTAGGAGACAGGAGACAGGAGACAGGAGACAGGAGACAGGATAAATGGAAATTATAGAGGAAGTAGTCCTAAAAATTGTCCCAAGATTTTTCTGGCATAATCATCCTCAAATAGTAGCTTTTTGCAGCTCTATAGACCGAAAACCTTGCAGTTTTTTTTAGATCAAAAAAGGATGAAATTAATATCTATCAGTGCTTTGATATTTAATCAGCAAGCCCGAATTAATAATTAGTAATTAACAATTACCTATTATTATAAAAAAGGGGATTGAGCAATAGGATTTTTTTCTTTTTTCTGCATAAATGGAGAGGCTTTTTGAACCTGTCTTTTTCTTCTTTTTGTAGGGACGAATGGCCATTAGTTCCTACACCTGTATTGGATTTTGGGGTTAGGATTTTTGGCCATTGGTCTGATTTGGGGTGAAGGGAGTTGTTTGATAAATTTTTGGTAGTCCATGTTAGCTTAGTTTATTGAGATTGTGGGATTATTATAGAGGTTGGTTGAGTGAGGGGCGATCGCTCCCTTGGAGAAGTTGGTGGGGTTATATCCTGATAGAGAGGATTATAAAGTAGTGTTGGAGCAGGTGAGGTTGGAGGTTAAAGATAGTAATTAATATTTCAATTTTATAATACTATTTATTTGTAAAGATACGGTTAATAATTATTACCCATAACTGAATGAAACCCATAGTTTCTGCCTTTATAAAATGCAATTTTCTGGAGAAATGATATAAGGAATTATGCAGTTATTTTTAGATAATTTTATTATTCCTGAAAAATACTGATCTGATTTGTTAATAGATGGAGAAATGATATAAGAATTAAACAATTAAACAGTCATTTTTGGGATAATTTTATTATCCCTGAAAAAGACTAAAAAGACTAATCTGAATTTATTATATTGTATTATGGGTGAACGTTAAGTTACCTCGTTAATTTTACTAAAAAGGAATAAAAAATGCAGGTAGAAGATTGCTGTCAAGCTTTATTGACCCAAATATTACCGACTATAGACGAACAACGAGAAGGTATTTGCATTGATATTGGTGTAGGTACATTTGCTTTTTACTGTGAAATATTTGCCAAACTAGGATTTAAAACTATAGCAGTCGAACCTCTCCCAATAAATATTCTTAAACAACTATGCTCTCGTTATGGCGTCACTCTGATTGAAGCTTGTGTTTCAGAAGTTAGTGGTATTCAAACTATGCATATAGGAACTTTTCAGGGGTCTCAAAATCTTAACCTTTCTTCTTTAGAGTCTGATTGGTGGGGTTCATCGGCAAAAACTGCAGAGGTACAATCTATAACTCTTTCCCAGGTATTATCAAGTGTTGATACTAGGAAAGTTAGTTGTATAAAAATTGATGTTGAAGGAGCAGAGTCTAGAATTATTAGACAGTTTATATCCTTGTCGAAGTCACTTTTACCAAATGTAGTAATGTTTGAATATGGTGGAGGAGATAGCAAAGGTAGAGGGCAAAAAGGTTGGTCAAAAAAGTTTATATCTGGAACTTATGAATGCCTTGAAATTTTAAAAGATTGTGGATATAATTCTCTTATTATTATAGATTCAGCAAAAGAAGCACAAGAAATTATTTTAAACTTACAATCTTCTAACTTAGATATTTATGAAATTTTTCCAGAAGTTTCTATATACGGAAATATTATAGCAGTTAGAGGAATTGTTTCCGAAAAGTTAAAAATAGATAATATTTTAGAAATATGTGCCAAATATAAAGATGAGACAATAAATAGTGTAGATAGTAAAAAGTCACTAGAAAAAACTAAAAAAAATGATAATCAAAATCTGACAAAAAAACACCTAGAAAATTTTCAAGTAACAGGGGAAAAATTAATAATAGATCGATTGATTCAATCAAAACAAACTGTTTTTGATGTAGGTGCAAATATAGGTTCATGGACACAAGCTGTATTAAGTTCTCATTCAGATATAAAAATACATTTATTTGAACCAGTTCCTCAAATTTATCAAAGTCTTTTAAAGAATATATTTCATAGGTTAGAAACTGGTAAAATATTTCCAAATAACTTGGCGATCGGAAGGGTTGAAAAATTAGATAAGTTTTATTTCTATCAAGAAACACCTACTTGGAGTACATTATTCCGACGTTTTGAAGTTGAAAAACAATACAATATTCAACCACCACAATCTTTTTCGGTTTTAGTAACTAGCCTCGATCTTTATTGTCAGCGTTGGGGAATTAATAGGATTAATTTTTTAAAAATTGATGTAGAAGGTGCTGAGTTAGATGTATTACAAGGGTGCGAAAACTTGTTGCAAAAAGCATATATTGATTATATTCAATTTGAGTACGGAGGAACTTTTTTAGATGCAAAAATAACCTTAAAGGAAGTATTTGATTACCTACAAAAAAAACGTTATAGCTTATTTAAAATTACATCGAAAGGTTTTGAATATAAACCTATATTTTATCCAGAATACGAAAATTACGAATATAGCAATTTTTTGGCAATTAATGAGCGCTTTATCTCTAATATTTTAGGAGAAAATCCAAAAATGCTCGATATTAAAAATCTTTGCCAAAAGTATTCAATAAAACCCGGTGGCGTAATTCATATAGGTGCTTATGAAGGAAAAGAAGTGGCTGAATACCAATCGATGGGAGTAGAGAAAATATTATTTATAGAAGCAAATCCGGTTGTTTTTGAAAGATTGCAAACCAATGTAGAAGAATATCCAAATGTAACGGCAGTTAACTGTGCTATTAACAATATTGATGGCACTGTAACTATGTACTTAACTTCCTTAGATCGACGCAGCTCTATTTTGCCATTAAAAAGAATTAAAGAACATTACACTAATATCAAAGAAACTAACACAATCAAAGTAAAATCGAGAAGACTAGATACTTTATTACAAGAGTTAGAATTAAATCCTTCCGAGTTCAACATTATTAATATAGATATACAAGGAGCAGAACTTTTAGCTTTAGAGGGAGCTACTAATTTACTACAATATATTGATGCAATTAATACAGAAGTAAATTATGAAGAGTTGTATGAGGGATGTGCATTAATTGAGGAAATTGATGATTTTCTTCAAAAAAAGGGATTGGAAAAAGTAGCAACTACAACACCTGATCATCCTTCTTGGGGAGATGCTTTTTATGTGAGAAAGCCAGTTATTACAATGTCAACACTTGGTAAAAATGGACGTTTTGCTAATCAATTATTTCAATATGCTTTTCTGAAAATTTATGCTCAAGAACATAATTTACGAGTTGAGACACCAGCTTGGATTGGACAAGCTCTTTTTGGTAGCAATGACTCACCTATATCTAGACAGTTACCAGTAATTCAAGAAACAAGTAACGATTTAGCTCTAGCAAAAGTTCCTCATTCGAGCCAACCTTTTAAAAATGTAGATTTTTGGGGATATTTTCAGTATAATACCAAGTTTTATGCGCCACACAAAGAGTATTTTCGTGCCCTGTTTAAACCTGTGGCACAAATAGAAAATAGAATCCAAAAAGCAATAAATCGGCTACACTTAAAAGGAAAAACTATTATTGGTATTCACCTACATCGTGGTGACTATGGCTACGGATATTTTTTTATAGCCCCTTGTGAATGGTATAAGGAGTGGCTCAAAGGTTTATGGGGAACTTTAGAAGAGCCAGTATTATTTATTGCTAGCGATGAATTAGAAACAGTAATAGATGATTTTGCTGAATATAATCCGGTAACTTCCCAACAATTAGGTTTAGATTTTCCACAAGCACAATTTTATCCTGATTTTTATATATTAAGTCAATGCGATATTGTAGGGATTTCTAATAGTTCATTTTCTTTTGCAGCTTGTATGTTGAATGAAAAAGGTAAATTGTTTTTCAGACCTCATTTATCATCAAAAAAATTGATTCCATTCGATCCTTGGAATAGTGAAACAATATTTCGAGATGGCAAAGTTGAAGCTGATAAAATTATGATTAAAGAGGATAAATCAACAGAAGTAAACATTCTTGAGAAAGAAAAACTAAATAATGTTTCTACAAAAGTTTTAATTAGTTTCTTAGCTACAAAAAATATGTACAGAGAAACTATTATTTCATCTCAAGAAGTCTTTTGTGGACCTGATTGCGAAACAACATTTGAAGGACAGAACTACCTTACTATTAATACACCTCTAGGAGAGTACGATATAGGAGAAATCATACAGCAATTACCTCAATCTCAACAACCCGAACTCCTGATTGTGAAAGCTGATTCAACTAAAGGTAACTTTCCGGTTAATTTGCCAAGACTCAAATGTCCCAAACTTCTAATTTGTGGAAATACGCAGCATTTGAATTCCCCACTAAATACTTTAGTTGAATATGCCAAAAAAGAAAAATTCGACTTCATAATGTCGGATCATAAACGTCATCATTTACATTATTTTAAAGAAGCTGGTTTTGAGAAGGTTTTCTGGGTTCCTGGTTTTAATATCAATCCTCATCCTCAACAACGAAATTTAACCTCTAAGTATCCTTTAACTTTTGTTGGACAAATTGGTCAGTTCCACCCTTACCGAAAATCAATTTTAGCTTATCTAAAAGAGTTAAATTTTCCACTTTATAAGTTAAAAGCACCACAAAAAAAAGCGGCTGAAATATATGCTGAATCATTGATTAATTTGAATGTGAGTTTGAATGGAGATTTAAACTTGCGTGTATTTGAGGTACTTTC
>JBFRWR010000535.1:0-16441 GCA_051439685.1 Trichodesmium sp. | reverse complement strand
CAGGGTAGTCAATTTCTTTCGGTTTTTCAATCTGATAACCAAGTTTTTCTAGACCAATATTCACAATTTCGGTTGCGAAATGTTCTTCAACCCAATTACTATGAGCAGCACGAATTTTAGTTTTTTTGACGGAGGAAGTTGATTGACAGGAAATTAAACTTATTAATAAAGTTGTTAAAGTTATTCCTAAAGCAAGTTGCCTCAATTTTTGTTTCATTAATAAAGTTATTATAAACTTACAATCAAGATTATTTAGTTAGACTATCTCCTCAAATACTTGATTGCCTAAAAACTTTAGAAAACCTTAATTATTCTATATTTTCATAGGCAAAAATCATCCAGTAAATGAAGTCTATTAAAGTAATTTACGAATCAATATTTTTAATTTAGAACTACCTATAGCAATCCGCCCATAGGTTGCGGGTAATCAAAAAGTAGATAAAAAAACTGAAACTTCCGCCTGTTATCTGTTACTTGTTCCCTCTTCCCTGTTCCCTAAAAGCGGTAAGGTTTTTATACACAAATAAAATAGGAATGCTATAGCACATTTACTAGCAAAATATTAGCTATCACTGTTGGATTTCATTCTTCAACCCAACCTCCGCAATTGATTTTTTTCAGATGACTATTCCCAGCCAAATTATGCTATACTATTTTAATAAAAATATTCCACTATTAATACTTCTGATCACCCAAAAAATTTAGCAAACATTAAGCATTATATATTTTTATAGGCAAAAATTCTGTACTAAATTAAAATATACCAGGGCGTTAATCGGCCAAATGAAAAATTCCAAAAATCATCAAATTATTGCTGATGAATCAATTCACTAATCTCAAATCATTTCCATCAGTTTCGCGACGCACAATACTCAAATTATTAACTATTGGAGCTACTACTGGTTTACTGGGTTATAGTCGATTCTCTAAACCTCAACCAACAGTTTTTAACCAAGATAATCTAGATTTACCACGATATTTAAACAATTATAAAAGTGTGGTAATAGTTGGTGGTGGATTAGCAGGGTTAGCTTCTGCTTATGAACTTAGTCAGCGAGGTTTTAGGGTTACTTTATTAGAAAAATCCCCACAACTGGGAGGAAAAATTGCTAGTTGGTCTGTCGATGTTGAGGGGGAAAAGTTTATGATGGAACATGGCTTTCATGGTTTTTTTCCTCAATATTACAATTTGAATAGTTTGGTAGAAGAAGTAAATATTACGGATAATTTTCAGTCTTTAGAGTTCTATTCTTTGGTCTTTAGAGAAGGTAAATATAAACCAGAAATTTTTCGTCCTAGCTCCTCTGCTTTTCCTTGGAATATAGTAGATTTAGGAGTTTCTTCTCCTAATAGATTTAGATGGGGAATTAATTTAGCCAAGCCTAAACATTGGGAAGTTTTTCGTGCTATTGGTGGCTTTCAAGTGGAGAAAACTTATCAGCAACTTGACAATTTATCGGTTGCTGAATGGGTAGAAAAAGATTTTCCTCAAGGGTTGTACGATTTGTATTTTTTGCCTTTTGCTAAATCTAGTCTTAATGCTCCAGATAAATTGAGCGTTGCGGAATTAATGCAATTTTTTCACTTCTATTTTTTTGGTAATCCAGAAGGTTTAGCTTTTAATGGAACAAGGCAAGATATGGGTACAAGTTTAGTACAACCAATTGCTAGAGAAATTGAAAGTAAGGGAGGTAAAATTGTTACTGATGTTGGTGTTAGTAAAATTAATTGGCAAGACAATAAGATTAACTCCATTAGTTATCAGTTAGGAGAGGCTAAAAGTTTAGTTCCTTTTTGGGTAAAACGTAATTTTGAGATAGAAAAAGAAGGAGTTAATTATTTTGGTTCGAGCGATCGCCTCTTTGCTATTAAACCTAATTCTGATGAGGCTATTTCTCTGACTTGTACTCATCAAGGTTGTACTGTTGAATTAGCAGAAGATGGAAATTTTTACTGTCCTTGTCACGGTGCGGTTTATGATAGAAAAGGAAAAGTATTAGCAGGTCCAGCAAAACGAAATTTATCCCGCTACAAAATTACTCAAAGTAGAGAAAATCAGGTGCAGTTAGTTGGGATAATGGAAGATAAATCAGAAATTATCTCTACAGAAATTCAAGCAGATTATTATGTCTTTGCTACGGATGTTCCGGGAGTTCAACAGTTATTTAATGTGATAGAAGGAGAAGTAAATCAAAATGTCAAATCCCAGATAGAAAAATTAGATATAGCTGACCCTTTTGCAGTTTGTCGTTTTTGGTTTGACCGAGACTTTGACTGGCAAAATAGCAATTTTACTTCTCTATCTGGCTATGAATTAACTGATAGTATTACTCTCTATCATCGGATTCAAGAACAATTTATTGAATGGCATAAAAAAACAGGTGGTAGTGTTGTAGAATTACACGCTTATTGTTACAAAGAAAAACAGTTTTCCACTCAGGAAAAATTACTGACAACTTTTGCACAGGAATTATATGAAATTGTACCGGAATTAAAAGATGCTAATTTGCTGCATCGAGAGTTAGTAAACCAGAAAAATTTTTCCGCTTATCCTCCAGGTAGTTATCAGGAACGTCCGGAAACTAATAGTGGTATTTCTAATTTAATGTTTGCTGGAGATTGGGTAAAGATGCCATTTCCTTGTGGTTTAATGGAAAGAGCTATTAGTAGTGGATTATTAGCAGCAAATGAAATTATTAATAGAGAGGGTTTACAGAGACGAAAATTACTATCAGTAAACCCAGAAGGTATTCTTAAAATTTGATTTTAGGGAGATGGGAGTAGGGAGTAGGGGAGTAGGGGAGTAGAAAAACAACTGTAACTCAGTAACTTGAGAAACACTATAAGAGAATTAAGTAGAACTTACTTGATAAATTGAGGGAGTGAATATTTTTGCTCAATTCCCAATTCCTAATTCCTTAGTAACTTGAGAAACACTATAAGAGAATAAGTAAGACTTACTTGATAAATTGAGGGAGTGAAGATTTTTTTTCAATTCCCAATTCCTAATTCCTTAGTAACTTGAGAAACCCGATAAGAGAATAAGTCAGACTTACTTCATAAATTGAGGGAGTAAAGATTTTTTCCCAATTCCCAATTCCCAATTCCTTAGTAACTTGAGAAACACTATAAGAGAATAAGTAATAGCAAATTCAAAAAAGGCTGTTATATTCCAATTTGTGATTTATTTCTAGAGTTTAATACTTTATGGGTTGCATTCATTGTCAAAATTAATTTTTTTTCCTCCATTTTTTGTCTATTTATCTTTCCTAGTTCCGGCGTTTATTATCTCTTTTTACTTGTTCTGTCACTGTAGCAATATTTTAGGAAAATGGTATAAGACTTACTTGATAAATTGAGGGAGTGAAGATTTTTGCTCAATTCCCTATTCCTAATTCCTTAGTAACTTGAGAAATACTATAAGAGAATAAGTAAGACTTACTTCATAAATTGAGGGAGTGAATATTTTTTCCCAATTCTCAATTCTCAATTCTCTAGTAAATTGAGAAACACTATAAAAGAATAAGTAGGACTTACTTAATAAATTGAGGGAGTAAATATTTTTTCCCAATTCCCTACTCCCTTACTCCCCAACTCCCCAACTCCCCAACTCCCTATTCCCTACTCCCTACTCCCTACTAACTATAATTACCAGTTGCTGGTTTAATCGGAATTTCAATTACGAACTCTGTACCTTTTCCAACTTCAGAAATACAACTCAAATCGCCCCCATGTTTTTCTACTACAATTGAATAACTAATTGATAATCCTAAACCTGTACCTACACCGACTGGTTTAGTAGTAAAAAAAGGGTCAAATATTTTAGACAATGCTTCAGAATTAATACCAATACCATTATCAGAAATTTTGATTTTTACTGTTTCCAACTCGGTTACTTCACTCGAAATTGTAATGGTAGGTTGACGGTTAAATTCTTGTTGTTTATCCCGCATAGTTTCTAAAGCATCAATTCCGTTAGCTACTAAATTCATAAACACTTGATTAATTTGAGAAGCGTAACAGATAACCTGTGGCAAATCACCATAATTTCTGACTATTTCAACTTCATGTCTATCTGACTTTTCTTTAATCCGAGTATGTAAAATTAGTAGGGTACTATCAATTCCTTCATGGATATTTACAGGTTTCATATCTGCTTCATCTAAGCGGGAGAAATTGCGCAGAGAAATTACAATATCTCGAATACGTTCGGCTCCCACTTTGATAGAATTTAAAAGTTTTTGTAAGTCTTGTATGAGAAATTCTAAGTCAATATCTTCAATTTCATCTTGGATTTCTTCTACAGGTTCAGGATAATGTTCTTGATATAAATCAATCAAATTTAGTAAGTCAGAAATATATTCATTAGCAGGGGAAAGATTACCATAAATAAAGCCAACAGGATTATTAATTTCGTGAGCTACTCCTGCTACTAATTGTCCTAAGCTTGACATTTTTTCACT
Organism: Trichodesmium sp.; assembly: GCA_051439685.1. Lineage (GTDB taxonomy): Bacteria > Cyanobacteriota > Cyanobacteriia > Cyanobacteriales > Microcoleaceae > Trichodesmium. Next base: position 11,978 of record JBFRWR010000535.1, on the reverse strand, counting down.
TTGAATTAGTTGAGATTGAGTTCGTTGTAATTGTTGTAATGTTTGTTCAAGTCGGAGATTTTTTTCATTTAATTCTTGAGTTCTTTCTTGGATTTTTTGTTCTACTGAACCGTACAACATTGCATTCTCTAGGGAAACAGCAACTTGAGAGGATAAAAGTCTTAGTATTTCCAAACGCTCTGGCGTAAATGCACCTGTAGTTAGATTATTTTCTAAGTATAAAACTCCAATAAGTTTGCCTCCATTAATAATAGGAGTACATAAAACAGATTTAAGTTCATTTTTGGCAACATAAGGGTCAGTTGTAAACCGATCCTCATCACCAGTATTGCTTAAAACAATATCTTGCCGTGTTCTTTCTACATAGTTAATTATTGTTAGTGGTAAATTTTCACATTGATTAATTTCAGTTTCTCGAACTACTACTTCTTCAGCATCTAAAGTTGCTTCAGCTTGATTGATTAATTTGCCTTCTCTAAGTAGTAAAAGTACGCCTTTTTCTGCACCTGCATTTTCTATGAGAATTTTCATCAATTTAGATAGTAATTTATCTAATACAATCTCACTAGAAATTGCTTGAGATGCTTTAATAACTGTGTCTAAATCTAGAGAGTAACTATTACTCCCTGTTTCGCTGGAAATTGCTGTAATTTGAGGGTCAATCATCTGATTTTTAACTATTAATAAATTGGTCAATTCTGGATATTGATTTTCTAAATGTTTGATCTTTCTAGTTGCTCCCCAATTTTGATAACTATAGTAAGCATCATGTAAATGAACTTTTGCATAGTTAGTTTGACTTTGTTTTAACCAACATCTTGCTGCTAATTCATTACCTAATGCTTCATACTGGATAAATTCGTTTTTACTCGCAGATGCTATAGCTTGATTATATAAGTCTATTGCTCTATATTTTTTTCCAGTAATATTTGCCATTTCTGCTTTGACTAATAGATATTTATGTTCAAAGTTTTCTTGACAATTATCTGCCCAGATTTTCATCTGTTGTTGATTTGTTTCTAGTTTTTGCCAATATTCTTGTTGCTGAGTCTCAGAAACACTAGGATAAAGGGCAGTTAAAATTAATGAATAGTAAAAATTAAACTCTGTAATAGGTAAAGTACCATTAATAAATGGCAAATATTTTTTAACTTCTAAGATACTATCCAGTGCAGCATCTAAATTGTTGTATAAATAGAGAATGTATGATTTATAAATCAGATAGATGGAGAGAGAATAAAAGTTTTGATGTTGCTGACAATTCTCTACATATTCTGTTTCATTAGCTGTGTTAAAATCAAAGTTAATTTCTTCGTCAATTAAAGATTTATTGTCTTGTTTGTCAGATTCTAATACCCACTGTTGTAGAAAAGTATTAATTCCTTGAAGAGTATCTGTCGAAAGTAGATTTTTAGTTTTTTGAGTAAATTGTAAGTGTCGAGAAACTTCTTTTAAGATTTCTGGAATCGGTTTACCTTGAAATAAATAATTAATTGTTGTGTTATGTAGCAGATAACCTGCATATTCTAAATCTCCTGATTCTAAAGCAGCTCCATATCCTTCATTATTAATTAAATTCGACTCTTTAATGTGCTTAAACCAGAAACTTAATGAATTAGCAAATCCTGCACAAGCTTTACATTTTAGTCCTGATATTTCCCACTTGTCAGTTAGTTTTAGTGCTAACAAACCAAACTGATATGCGGAGTAATAATCTCCGAAATAACTATTAAGAATTATTCCATAGTTAGAATAACAAAGACATGATTCGGCAACTGAACCATATTCGAGAGAAAGATTCACACCTTTAAGTACCATTACTGTCCATAATTCAGGAGCAGTTAAATAAGCAGATGCCATCAAATTTGTTAACAGATTTAAAGCTAGTTTTGATTTTGATGTTTGTCTCTCTTTTGCATGAATCAGACTAGCAATTTCTTGAGTACCTAAATTTTCTTTGATTTTGCCAAATTCTTGATTAATTACTGTCTGTAAATCTGTGTGAGGTAGTTCTATTCCTAATAATTCTAAAGCCTGCTTACCTGCTAGAATTGCTGCTTCATACTCACCGCGCAAAGTATTTTGAATTACCAGTAAATTATAAGCATCTGTTTTCTCAATCACAGATTTAGATTTCTCTAAAATTATCTTAATTAAGGCTTCACTTTCTGAGAAATTACTGTTTAAATATTCTATTACCGCTCCTTCTTTATATAATCCAAATGTTAAATCATAGTATTTCTGCCAACAATCCCGATCTAATAGAGATATTCCTGCTTCAACATATTCTTTAGCAGCTAAATAAGCAGTAGCATCCTTAGCTTTTTTACCCGCTTCTAAATTCAACTCTGCCAATTCTATTTTTTCTTTTTCATTTGTAATTAAACTTCTGCCTATATTCAAATGATCTACTAAATCAAAAACTCTTTCTCCCCGATATTCAACAGGAGTATTATCTAAAAATAAACGCCCAATTTGCAAACTTACAGCTTGTTTTTTAGACTCATCTATTAAACTATAAGCTGCTTGTTGTACTCGGTCATGCAAAAACTTATAATTTAGAATTAAAAATGGATATAAATTCAACTCTACATTTTTAGCTTCTGTTTCTGAAGCAGGCAAAATTAATCCTTCCTGAATCGCAGGTAATAAGTCTTGAAAAGTTGCATAAGATTCTTTGCCATAAATTAACGAAAGAGTATTCAAATCAAATTGATTTCCTACACAAGCAACTAAACTTAAAACTTTCTGAGTTAAGGGAGGTAATTTTGTTAACTTTCCAATCATTAACTCCACTACATTATCAGTAATATCAAGTGCTATTATTTTTTCTATATCCCACTCCCATCGAATTTTTTCAGAATCAAATTTTAGCAAATTTTCTTGATACAGAGTTTTCATAAATTCATTGACAAAGAAAGGATTTCCTCCTGTTTTTATTTCTACTAACTCTGCTAATTTTTGTACAGAACTTTTGTCATTGTGTAATGTTTCAGAAATTAATTGAGTAATATTTTCAAAATTTAAAGGACTTAAGTCAATCTGATTTATTTGCGTATAATTAAGATGCTCAGTTTGAGTACGAATAGCATTTAAAGTCATCAATAAAGGATGATTCAAATCCACTTCATTATCTCGATATGCTCCAACTATAAATAAATAATTTGTTTCTGCATCTGTCATCATCAAATTAATCAATTTAAGGGTAGCAGAATCTGCCCACTGTAAATCATCAAGAAATATAACTAGGGGATGCTCCGGTCTTGAAAATAAATTAATAAAGTTTTGAAAGACAAGATTAAAGCGATTTTGTGCTTCATTTGGTCCTAATTCAGGAATCTTTGCTTGAGGTCCAACAATTAATTCTAATTCGGGAATTACATCAATAATAATTTGCCCATTACTACCAAAAGCTGCTAAAATTTTATTGCGCCACTCATGTAATTTTGCTTCACTTTCACTTAAGATAATTCTAACTAATTCAGAAAAAGCACTAACAATAGCTGAATAGGGAATACTACGTTGCAATTGATCGAATTTTCCCCAAATAAAATACCCACCTTGACGAATAATTGGTTGAGAAATTGCTTCTACCAAAACTGATTTACCAATCCCAGAATAACCAGCTACTAACATCATTTCTTTCCCCCCGTGACACACACGTTCAAATCCTGCCATTAGTGCTTCAATTTCCGATTTTCTACCATATAGCTTGGGTGGTATTTGAAACTTATCAGAAATATCTTGACTACCAAGATTAAAACTAACTATTGTTTCTGTCATTTGTAGCTGATTTAAACATTCATCTAAATCAGCAATTAAACCCCAACCACTTTGATATCTTTCCGTAGCAGTTTTAGCTAATAACTTCAAGACAATATTTGATATAATTTGAGGAATTTCTGGATTAATTTCATGGGGAGGTTTTGGTTGTTTAGCAATGTGAGCATGAACTAACTCCATTGTATCAGTATTAGTAAAAGGTAGCTCCTGAGTTAACAGTTCATAAAAAGTAACACCCAAAGAATAAAAATCTGTACGATAATCTATAGGAGAATTCATTCTGCCAGTTTGTTCTGGAGATATGTAGGCCAGAGTACCTTCTAAAATATTGGGACTTTTGAGTTTATGACTATTATCTGTTAATACAGAAGAGATATTAAAATCTATAATTTTTAACTCTTCTGTTGTTGTGTTAAAAATTATATTAGATGGATTAATATCTTTATGAATAATATTAGCAGTATGAATTTCAGCCAAACTCTCAGAAATTTTAATAGCTAATTTTAAAAATCCTAAAATGGTAATTTTTTGTGTTTTAATTAATGTTTTCAGAGATTCACCGCCAAAATCTTCTAAAATTATTACCACAGTGTTATGATATTTCTCTAATTTATAAGCTTTAATTACTCCAGAAAGATTTAAAGACCTAATAATTTCGTACTCTTTTATGTAACGATTATTTTGATTTTCAGAAGGATAATTTCCCTTAGCAAACTTAAGTACAACAGGTAAATTATCCTGCTCTTCCTTACCTCGATAAACTACAGAATTACTACCCTCATAAATTTTAGAAAAAATTTCATACCCTGGAATATTAATCATTGTGAAATTCTCCTGTAAAGCATTTAATTAGTTATTAATTATTTATTAAAATATTCTCTGTAACTTCTATGTCTCCCACTCAAATTACTTTCTACCATGATATCCGTAACTTGGGAATTAACCAAAACCATTGGTATGCTGTTGCTCGCAGTATAGACCTTAAATCTCAGCCATTACACATCACCCTTTGGCAGCAACCCATTGTTCTGTACCGGGGTGACAATCAAAAAGTCCATGCTCTCCAAGATATTTGCCCTCATCGGTTTGTGAAACTTAGTTCTGGTCGCGCGATCGCCGATGAATTAGAATGTGCATATCATGGATGGCGTTTTGAGTCAAGTGGTAAATGTTCCTATGTACCCTATTTAGCAAGTAACCAAAAATTACCTACTTGTCAAATTCGGACTTTTCCAGTCCAAGAACTATACGGTTTTATCTGGGTATTTCCTGGAGAAAAAACACTAGCAAACTTAGTTTCTCCATTAGACATTCCTGAGTGGGAACATCTTAATTATATTGCCACAATCTCAGTTATCAAATGTCGTGCCCATTACTCATATTTAGTCGAAAATTTAATGGATATGCACCACGGACATTTACATCAAAATTGGCAAGCATGGGCAGCAGCAGAATTAATAGATTTATTTGAAAATGAAATACGAGTAGATGCTTATTATCAAGCACAAAGCTATTATAAAATTGACAAAATTTGGTCAATATCTCAATTATTATTTCCAAGTTTACGACAACTTCATCCCGAACCATTAAATGTTAGTTATATATATCCAAATTGGGTTTCTAATCTTGGCAAAGATTTTAAAATTTACTGTCTTTTATCTCCTATTAATCAAACACAAACTCAAGCTTATCTAATTCATTTTACATCACTTCAAGCCTTTTGGCGTTTACATAAACTGCCAGAATGGTTTAGAAAATTTGTGAAAAAAAGTTTATTTGGTTCAGCTCAGAAACTACTAGATGGTCTAGTAGAGCAAGATGTAGAGATGATAGAGCAAGAACAACAAGCTTATCTCCAAAATCAGCAGCGACCTAGTTATGAATTAAACAGAGCTTTAGTAAGTACACAAAAGTTAATTAAAAAACAAGCCATGAAATGAATCATAAATATATGCTGAAAATAATAGAATATCCCTTAGATAGTCTATAAGATAATTATAAAAGTATAAAACTTATCATACATAAGTTATCACCGTATTACAGTTAGGTCATAAGTCCCTAAGTCAAATTAGGTCAATAAAGAGAAATTGCTCCTGTTTTAATTCCTAGAAATTAAAACAGTAAGTATAATATCTCAATGCCTGACTTTTGACCGTAAACTTGTGACTTTATAAATTTAAAGTTACTCTCCAGGGAGCAGCTACATAGCTAATAGAAATTAGCACGATCAAAGCCAATATCTCTCACATTATGGATGGAGCTAATTCAATATGGGTAATACCATTGGCATAATGTTTGGGTTTTTAGGTGGAACAATTTTCGCCAGTGAAGGGGGATACAAAGTCTTACAACACCCTAACCCAAACCGAGAATATCAAAGACTTTCAGAAGCAAAATGGTTTTTGGCCTTGAGGTGGTGTGAACAATTTCCAACCCCTACTGGTATCCTGAACTATCAAGGTCAACTTTCTTTTTACAATCAAGCAGCATTAAGAATTGGAGAATACAATTTTTTGCCTCTCGATCATAGGCAAGAAGTTTTTAATCAATGTTTATCTCTACCAGCAGGTACAACGAAAAATCACTCAATTTTTGCGACATCTGGGACTACTTTTAGAACTTTAGAAATAATGGGAATTGATATTGACCCTAGATATGGCAGAATTGCAATTATTCGTTCTCTTTAATCCTATCTAATAATTAAACAATAGGCAAGTTATTCAGCAAAAAGTTGATGCTAGCAATAGAAAAATAGATCGGAGGAAAATGAGTTTTAAATATTGCTATAAAATAAAATTTTGCCTTGGGATAATAATTGAATATATACCAATTGCAAAATATTTACTCAAAATTAGTTTAGTTTGAGCTGATGTCTCTTTAAAATACTCAAAAATAACATTTGTTGAGGACCAAGGAAGAGGATAAATTTAGGGAAATTATTTTGATACAATGTTACCTTTATGGGTGAATAAAGTTTCTCATAAATTCCCGATTTGAGTGCATTTTTTTTAATACTAGATTATTTGAATAACTAGGCATTAATCAGGTATTTACTAAAAAGATAATAAAAGTGAAAAATTAGTAAATTTTTAATTTTTAGAGATAGCTTTAATTCCATTAAAATAAAATAAGTTATTCAAATCAAGAACTCAAAAAGAGGTTTCCAGCTTTTTGCACTCTCTCCTCAGCAATTATACCAAATCTTAAATCTGATTCATGGCAAGCTATAATATCCTGAAAAAAAGGTATCAGTTGCTTAGTAGTAATATCATGTTTGTTTAAGAGCATGATCAAAAAACTTTCTCTTCCGTCTTAATTCTTTACCAAAAAATAAGCTCTAAAACCTCCCCTTTTCAGCTATGCTTTATAAACATTTTTCTTAACATAAAACTTGACAAACAATAGAAGTTATGTATAAGACTGACGTCGGCTTTTGGCCGAGAAAAGTATCTAATTCAATACACTTTTTTGAGGAATGTAGACAAGATTCTTACTCCCCACTCTTCCCCCTCTTCCCCCTCTCCCCACCCTCCTACAAGGGTTTCAGGAGTTCCTGATCAGGGATAGCCTTTTAAGGGGATGAAAAAAAAATCAATTGCCGTATTTCCAGCCTCTTGGTTTAGTCAGAGGTACTGATAGCCTAGTTCCTCCGTCGGAGGCTAACTGAAATGACCTTCTTTCTGTTACCTGTTCCCTATTCCCTGGTATAATATTAATCACTCTTTGTGTCATTCTGGCAAAATTGAATAAATATTAGAAGCGATCGCCTCTTTGGTTTTAGGGAGGCGATCGCTTAAATAATCACAAGACTTATGAGATTTTGAACAAGAGTGCTAGTCTAAAATTAGATAGTAACAAAATCACTACTATCAATAGTCGCAGCACTGATACCTAGTAAAGTTGCTAAGTCTTCTCCTCCTGCTTGTAAAATTGTATCAGTACCACTCTGAGTTATAGTCAAGTCACTGAAAGCTAGACCATCTAACAAGAAATTATCTTGCCCATCTTGATAATCGTTTATTAGGTCAGTACCATCACCAGAACGTAATAGGAAACTATCATTACCTGCTCCACCAAATAGAGAATCAGAACCTAAACCAGCGTCAAGAGTGTCATTATTCTGACCACCGATAAGAGTATCGTTACCTGCACCACCTAACAGACTATCGTCGCCATCACTAGCATTGAGCAAATCATTACCAGTGTCACCAGAGAGGGTGTCATTACCTAAACCACCACGCAAGATATCATCACCTTTTCCACCAAATAGTTCATCGGTGCCGTTCCCAGCACGCAGTTCATCATTACCATCATTACCAAATATTGTATCGTTGCCTTCCAAACCTGAGATTAAGTCATCACCAGCTAAACCATAGATACAGTTATCTGTATTATCACCTGAAAGAAGGTCGCCATTTTCAGTACCAAAAATGCAATTCTCGTCAAACTCGAAAGCACCAATATCAGCTACACCATTAACTACTCTAGGGGAAAATGTACCCCGTTGATCCGTAGTCAGACCGAGAGGGTTGATGCCAGCATCAATCGCAGCACTACCAACTTGCAAAGCATGGATTTGAGTAGGACCACCAAAGTCACCAAGGGGAGTTAAACCAGGGTCAGTAACTCCGGTTTGGTCGCCTGTAGCATTGAAACGAGCATTAGCGTTTCCTGTACCAATTAAGTTGTTGCCACCGCTTTGGATAGAGTTGCTGGTAGCTCTTAATTCGTCAACATCGTTAGCACCCGTATTACTAAAGTTACCAGAAATAATCGTAGAAGTAACACTTGTAGCAATTGTATGGGGAGTGCTATCTAAAGCAAAACTTGCCAAACCACCGCCAGCACCACCATTATTTAGAGTCGGAGTTGTTGCAACGTTATTAGTAATGGTGCTGTTAGAAATTGTAGCCTTGGAAAAATGTCTTAAATGAGGGTTAACCGCAGTGACGTAAACACCACCACCTTGACCTTTTGCTGTATTACCGCTAATGGTACTTTGAATAATGTCTGTAGTACCAAAGATAGCAACACCGCCACCATCACCACTACCAACAGCAAGGGCTGCGTTGTTATTGATGGTAGAATTAGTAATGGTTGTATCACCAAATGCCATGACACCACCACCGTTGTAGTTGGCTTCATTATAGCTAATAGTAGTGTTGATAATATTGGCGGTACCTAGATCGTTGTTATAGAAACCACCACCATCACCTGATACGATGTTGCCTGTGATTACAGCGTTACTGACAGTGATATTTTCATTATTGAATATACCACCACCATCACCTAGATTACCATCAGCACTACCAGAAGCCAATCCACCTGTAATGTTTACTCCATCAATGGTAACTTGGGCTTGGTTATGGGGGTCGCTATCATCAACATTAAATACACGAGAGTTGCGTTGTGCATCTATGGTAACTGGGTTGCTTTCATCACCATCAATAATCAGGTCTTTATCAATTAAGAGTTCGCTATTAAGGAGGATAGTCCAATCGCCTAAACTGGGATCGAGGTCAAATTGAATTGTATCACCAGGAGCAGCATCAATAATTGCTTGTCTGAGGGAACCTGCTCCGCTATCATTACGCTCGGTGACTGTAATTGTAGCCATAATTTCTTCTACTTTTAATATTTATTTTGTTTGTTGTTCACTTAAGCATTAATAGTTGGTTCCCATCCGGAAAAATTTAGATTAACTTTGGTGCAATTAATTTGCTTGAAATTTAATTAGACATGGAAATAATTCCAGGGTAAATATTTATTATCCTGGTTTGATAAATATAGTAAATAATGAGTAATTATGCTTGTTAAAAAACTTATGTTTGTGAATTGTTATTGTCCTTTAGCTTTGTCAAATATAGCTAGTTATAATAATACTTAAACTCTCAATAAATTCAGGAAATAATTTCTTGTTTTTGCTTAATTTTAAAGATGTTAATTTTTTTTATAAGTAGGTAAGCATAAATAAACGCAACATTAAAGGGCGGGTTTACTTAATCTTAGGGTAAGCATGAAAATTTCCACTAAAACCCGCCCCTAGTATTAGACCATTTCAAGGTATTTCAGTCCACTACTTACTCTTTCATTAAATTATCAAGGGAACAGGATAAATTTTTGTAAAGATAAGCTATTAAAAAATAGGTTGTTGAAATCTCAACAACCTATCCACTTCGTTCCAGTCACAATAACTTGGTTATAGCAATTATCCGGATTCTAGCACATAAACCAATCAACCAGGTTTCTTTGCATAAGTCCTATGAATATTAAATAATAGTAAAATCATCATTTATATCCAGTTCCAAAACTCCACTAACATCTAATTCTGCTAGAATTTGGGAATCATCACCAACCGTATTATCTCCATCAGAATCATAAATTAGATAAGTCCTAGCATCTACTTCATACGCAAATAAACCTGGGGTTCCGGAAATTAAAACATTTCCAGAAATATCTGTAGTTTGTACGTTAGTGGCAATGTTCTCTAAATTAGAAAGCATTGTATTAGAGAATGCAAGAGTATCCCCACCAACTTCACCTAAACCATCAAAACCAGTAATGCGATCGAACAAACCAGCACTAATAGCAGTACCAATAGATGCAGCATCAGCAGCATTAAAGGTTGATCCACCACCATCATTAGCAGTGGTGTAAACAAAGGTATTGTCGCCACTCTCATCAGAGAGGGTATCTACTCCGAGACCACCGACAAAGGTATCATTACCGTCACCACCATCAAAATTATCATTTGAGTCACCACCAACTAGGGAGTCAGCACCATCTGTAACATCTAGAACATTTACGGTAACAGTTGCAGTAGCTTGATCGATACCATCAGTAACGGTGTATTCAAAGGTGTCAGTACCAACTCCCAAACTACCGATTGAATTGAATTCAACCTGAGTACCCTGGTTATCCAAAAGACCTAAAATAACTCCATCATTATCCCTGAGAGCATCATCATTAATGAATAATGCATTTGGTCCATCAATATCACTGTCATTTGCAAAAATGTCGATTATTAACTCATTCCCTAAATTAGTAAAAACTGGTCCATCATCAACAGCAATGGGTGGGTCATTAACAGAAGTAACATCAATACTAATAACTTGAGTAGCAGAACTATTTTCATCATTGCCGTCATCAACTATATAGCTGAAAGTTCCGGCATTTCCGTTAGCATTCTCAACAGGATTAAATATTAATGATGTCAGTTGATCTGTGGTTAACTGTTGACCAATAGTTACAGCAGTATTATCTAATAATTCTACTTGTCCTATTTCTGCATTAGGAATACTGTCAACAGTAATAGTTAAAGCATTACCATCAGGGTCAGTAGGCGCTGGAATATCTAAAGTTGCAGTAGTATCTTCCTCCAAAGTGACAGTTTTATCACCCTCTAATTCTGGAGGTCGGTTAGCTTCGACAACATTAATATTTAATAACCCACTGGTAGTTCCTCCGTCTTGGTCTGTCACTAAGAAGTTAAAGCTATCATCGCCAAGACTGCCAGTAGTAGTGGCATAACTAATTTCCCCATTATCCAGATTTTCTTGAGTGAATGTGCTGCCTACTGCTAAAGTTTCCTCTCCTTGTTGTAGTTCACCTAAAGTTGGCAGTTGAGTCAGAGTATATTGTAGGGAAGCGGGGGTAGCAGTTTCTACATCAGGATCAATAAATTGGAGATTTTCTGTAGTTATCACCTTAGCTTCCCCAAGAAATGCACTTAAGTTAGTAGTTGTACCAACAGGAGGATCGTTCACTCGAATATTAAAGGTGTCTGTAACTTGACCGCCATTAATATCAATAACTTGGAAACTAAATGAGTCATCGCTAGTATTATTACCCGTATGTTCATAGATAACTAAACCACTATTAATATCTTCCTGGGTGAAAGCATTCGTAGGGTTATCAGACTGTTGTAATATTCCTGATGTTGCTGCGGTGGTGACTGTGTAGGTAAAGGTATTGGTACCGTTATCTGCATCAGTTGTCTGTAATAAATTCTGATTTATAGTTCCTGTTTCTCCTGGGTTGATGACCAGTTCGTTATTATTAGTAACTTCGGGAATGTCATTTACTAAGATATTAGCAGTGCCAACGCTTTCACTAAAAGCATTTGTTCCACCTGTGCTTGATATTTCCGTTAGTTGGGTTGTCTTACTGCTACCATCGGTAGTATCCCAACCACG
>JBFRWR010000534.1:0-3731 GCA_051439685.1 Trichodesmium sp. | reverse complement strand
ATAGAATCCGGTTATATAGTATATGTTGATAATTCTATAATTTTCAGTATTCAATCTCCCCTACTCCCCTACTCCCCTACTCCCCTACTCCCCTACTCCCCTACTCCCGACTATACAATAACTATTCAACCGGATTTGATATGACTCCTCCCTCATTATTTATAACTGTTCAACCGAACATGATATTACACCTGACTTGATTCACAACTTCAAGTGTATTGTAGGTAAATCTAATTAATTATAATCTAGGTGAAAAATAATGTGGTTCGGTTTCTGAGGCTAATGCGATCGCAATTTCCGTACAATACTGCTTCTAAATGATTTGCCCAAAAAATTGTAGGGATTTGGAAACCAAACCCCTACAATAAAATATAGCAATCCTATTTAGGTTATAATATGTTGGTGGCAGTAGGGGTAATTTTCTAGATCATGCTCTGCAAACATAAATTACCTGTACAGGGATCAAAATTTTCAAGGTTTTCAGCTCAAATTAACTATTATTCAAACTGTTAAATTTTTTTCTTTTACTCCACAGACAAAATCCTACCACGACAAATAACCCGCTAATTAAAGTCGGTTCAGGTGTTCCGGCATAATCCTTGACCTGATCTGCTGAATTACAATCAGTAGTAGATTCTTGAGAATCCTGAGATGTTTGAGTTAAAAATTCCGATAAATTAGAACTTCCAGAAGAATTACTATTAGTAGTTAAACTACTATTATTCTCAGTAGAATTTATGACAAAAGCTCCTGCAGGCAAATTGTCAGAAAAGCCTATACTCATAATTGAGCTAACCACAACTACTTGGAAAAATTGATTAATTTTCATTGATTGATACTCCAAAAAAAGTTAAAAGGCAAAAGTAATAAAAGGCTGGATTATTGGTAAAAACTCTCCTATCCAATTTCCCACCAACCACAACATATAACTCAAAACTAACACCGTATAAATAATACTCAAAGGCGCATAAATAGCTAAAATAGCTTGGTCGGAATTAGTTTCAGGTGAAGGTTGACGGCGCAATAAATCGAAATAAAATTCTAGCGATCGCTTCCTTAAACTATTAATTCCTGTCATTGCTACCAACAGATGATAACCATCAAAAGCATTCAATGGGTTCAAATTTAATGCGACTGTCAGCAAAGCAGCACTCATTAATAAATAACTATTTTGCTGCATCAAACTCTGGGAAGGAGATGTTAATAATAACCATACTGCCAACGCCCAAATAACTATTTGAACTATTACCCCTGCTGCTACAACTAAAGCTCTTTGTTTCCGTTTTACTAAACAATATTGGTCAGAAGTATTCGTGTACATTCCTGGCATGAAACACATAAATAATAAACCAATTTCTGGCACTATACCGCCGAAATGTTTCAGAGTAAAAGCATGACCTAATTCATGCAAAAAAATTACCAACATTGAGGCAAAACCTAACTTTAATAAATTGGTTGGAGCTAAAGTCGAATCTCCCCAAACTTGTTGATGAGCAGAAACTATATCTGTGGCATAGGCTAACCACAAAAAAATTGTGTTACCGAGGAAAAAACAGAGGAAAAAACCAAAAGCTTTAGTCCAAATCCAGCGTAACTTATCTAGATGTTTTTCTAACCATTCGTCAGGTTTGAATAGAGGAATTTTGAAAAATAATATTTGTGCCAAAGAGAACTTTTTCGCTGGAGGTTCCGTATCCTCCAACATACCTGTTGCTGATAATTTTTGCAACAATTCTTGAATGTCTTGGATAGTCAAATCGTATTTATTCGCAATGGCAGGTATTGGTCTTTTCCCTAACAGAGAAATGACATTTTTATCAATATTATCTACCTGTATAAAAGTTGGATATTCAGGATTGCGTAATATCCAATAGTCGTCTGGATGTTGAATCCAATGCACCTCTGATTTAAGTTGCATGATGCTCCCTAGATTATGAGTTTTTGAGGTAATCTCCGTATTTTTCTCGTTATTTCCTTTAGTTTATGAAGTTTTGGATAAACCTCATTTGAAATTATTCAAGTTTAATCGTGAAAATACTGAGACAATTTATATTGATTATTTGGGAATTGATTTTGAATTTAATTTAAGGAAATTCTGATTTAAAAAATCATCAATTACCTTGACATCTAATATACTATAAATTAATCTAGATATTAAAGAAATATTAAATTAATATCTATCTAGATAAACGACGAATAACTGATTTTTTTGAACATTTGTCTTAAGTAGCTATCAGTTATTAGCTATCAGCCTAAAAAAATGCGCATATAATTAGGTGTCGATTTGCCGAGCATTTCGTCTGAAAAAGCTTAGGTAAAACATCCCTTACTTCTAGCTTATCGCTTGATTTTAGCAGGGGTAAAACATCCCCTTTCTTTTCCGAAATTATCTGCTTTCCGCGCCAAGCTGACTGCTAATTCCTGAACTGCTAAATACTTTTAAATTATTGGTGAAATCCCCAAGGGTGCAGATTATGGTTTTGTCATGGAAAAAAACAGCTAAGAGCAAACAAAAACTCAAACAAAATGCTAAAGAGCAACAGAAAAAGCGCAGAAGCCAAACATTTGTTTTAGAAGAAATAATTAGTCCGAGTGTGCCATTTTGTCCGATACCAATAGATGACTCACTTGGTCATATTCCAGGATTAGAACTATTTACACAAGAAGAGTTAGTCGCTGCAATTTTAGGCAATAATTCTGTTGTAGATATTAATAATATAGATGCAGAAAGTTTATTTGAAGATTACTTTGCCAAAATTGATGAATATTTGACAGAAAACCCTACTGAAGCTGATGCTTTTGATGTAGATAATTTGTCTACTTGGCCAACTTTGGAAGCGTTGATTAATCCAGGGCAGCCAACTGTAGAAATACCAGATGTGGGTGGAGCTGTGGGTACTTTACCACCTCCAGTCACGGTGCCAATAGACCCACCGAGAAATAACTATAATAAAGATTATGACTTCCCTCTGGAGAATCAACCTTTGGTGGGAATTATTGATACTGGGTTTAGTGGTAATAATCCCGATATTGATTATAGTCGGATAACTTTGGGTAGCGATCGCCTCGACAATGACAATAACCCACTGCTGAACTCTGGAGAAGGAAGCGAACATGGCACTCATGTTTTGGGAATTATTGGGGCGACTCGCGATAATGGCCTTGGTATTGACGGGATTAACGATAATGCACCTCTGTGGTTGGGGCGAACTATTGGGTCTGGAGAATGGGCTGAGTCATTGCGAGAATTTGTGGATAACTTTAGGGAGTCTGGGAAAAAGAATGGTATTGCTAATTTAAGTTTAGACTTGACTCAGACTGATAAAAATGGTATTACAACGACCCGTTATGAGTTGACACCTGAAGAGCGAGTGGCCTTAGAATATGCCAGACAGAATGGTGTATTAATCGTTACTGCTGCGGGTAATGATGGCGGTGTAATGTCCGTTTTGGGGCAAGCATCTCAGGAATTTGACAATATTATTACGGTGGGTGCTGCTGATGGAGAAAATCGGGCAGCTTATTCTAGTTATGGTAATGGTTTAGATATTTTAGCTCCTGGAGGTACAGAATCAAATCCTCTGCTTTCGACTGTTGGGGATGGTTTGGGTAAAATGGCCGGAACTTCTGTAGCAACTGCTCAAGTAAGTGGGGCTGCGTCTTTGGTTTGGGCAGCAAATCCAGATTTGAACTACAGTCAGGTTAAAGAGATTTTGAAGTCTACAGCTCAG
>JBFRWR010000533.1:0-34562 GCA_051439685.1 Trichodesmium sp. | reverse complement strand
AATCTTGTTCTGAACATCCTATTGGAAAAGCTATTACTCAAACAGCAATTACAAAAAATATTCAGTGGCAACCAGCAACTAATGTCAAAGCAAAAACTGGGGAAGGAATTACAGGTATTGTTGATAGTAAAATTATTACAGTGGGCAAAGAAAATTTAATTAAGTCAGAAGTAAATAACTTTAGTTCCTACTTTTTAGATGAAAGTAATCGCCTCCAACAAGAGGGAAAAACAGTTATTTTTGTCGCACAATCACAAGAAATTATTGGCTTGATATCTGTTGCTGATACTGTCCGTTTAGAAGCTGCTCAAATGATAAATAAACTCAAATCTATGAATATCAAATCTATAGCTATGCTGACAGGAGATAATCAACAAACTGCTAATAGTGTTGCTCAAAATCTTGGTATAAATATAGTTTATTCTGAATTATTACCCGAAGATAAATTAACAGTAATTAAGCGCCTGCAACAACAAAATAGAAATGTAGCAATGGTAGGAGATGGTATTAATGATGCTCCCGCTTTATCCCTAGCTACAGTTGGTATTGCTATGGGTAATGCAGGTAGTGATGTTACCTTAGAATCAGCAGATATTGTGTTAATGGCAGACCGCTTAGAAAAATTAGTAGAAGCTATAAATTTAGGTCGTCGCGCTAATCGTATTATTAAACAAAATATTACTTTTGCTATTGGGTTTATTTTCCTATTATTAGTCGCTAACTTTACTGGAAATATAAATATGCCTCTTGGGGTACTCGGTCACGAAGGGTCTACAGTTTTAGTAACATTAAGTGGTTTACGTTTGCTAAAATGATAGTCATATAACTAGGGCTTGCTGAAAAAGTCTTATGGGTGAGGCTAGGAGTCAGGAGTCGTAGGGACGTTGCATGCAACGTCCCTACCCCCGCTCCCCTACTCTGCTGTAAATTCCGAGGCCATTAATTATTTAAACTTGACAATTCCAAAGTAAGAGTTAATAATAAACAAACTCAATAAGTAATTATTTTCTGACGAGCCTTGTAAAGCAGTCAGTTAGAATACTATTTGCTTTTTCTCCCTTACTAAGTAGGGGATACCACGAACAATTAATAGGTGTGAGTCAAAAATTAATGAAAATATTTTTTAATAAAGTTGGCAAATATACCCCCAGTATTCTCAGTGCCACATTATTGATAGCCAATCCGGCCCAGGCCAACTCCCCAATACAAATTGCCCAGGCATTTCGTCCCCTACCGATGGATGACCCCTCGTTAGCAATGCCCAGCGTGTCTGAGTTAGAAGCAGAAGAAGGAATGGATCAGGTAACTTCTGTTTCCCAATTATCAGACGTGCAGCCTACAGATTGGGCATTCCAAGCATTACAATCATTAGTAGAACGTTATGGTTGTATAGCAGGTTATCCCGACGGCACATTTAAAGGCAACCGCGCCATGACTCGCTACGAATTTGCTGCCGGGTTAAATGCTTGCTTAGACAGAATTACAGAATTAATTGCTGCGGCAACTACTAACCTTGTTACCAGAGAAGACTTAGCTGTATTGCAACGGTTACAAGAAGAATTTGCTGCCGAACTAGCAGCATTGCGGGGTCGTGTAGATTCCTTGGAAGCACGCACCGCCGAACTAGAAGCCAATCAATTTTCCACTACCACCAAACTCAATGGAGAAGTTCTGTTTTGGTTAAGTGATACCTACGGAGATAGAGCAGCAGCGCGTGGAGAATCTTCTGAAGATGATAAAACCCAGACTTTCTTTTCTTATCGGACCTGGTTACACTTTGAAACCAGCTTTACTGGAGAAGATTTGCTCTTCACTCGTTTACAAGCTAATAATACTAACGATTTGAGTGAATCAGATCTTACCAATACCTTAATGACTCGTACCGCTATTGATGAAGCAGATGGTAATGATAATTTTGGGATTGACTTGATGTTTTATCAGTTTCCTATTGGCGATCGCGCCCAAGCTCTGATTGGTCCGATTGGAGTTGACCTAGATGACGTTTCCACAGTCCTATCGCCCTTTGCAGAAGAAGGTGATGGCACCATCTCTCGATTCGGACGACGCGACCCTATCATGTTCCGAGGTCCAGCTAATGCAGGTCTTAGTTTTAGCTACGCATTTAACGATAAGTTTCAGGTAAATGTAGCTTACTTAGCAGACGATCCGGCGAATCCTCAAGAAGGTGGTGGTGCATTCAATGGTGCTTATAGTGCATTAGGTCAACTTGTGATTGAACCCAATGATAGCTTGGCATTTACCCTGGGTTATGTGCGTAAGTATTGGGGTGACGATGGGGTTGATATTACTAATGGTACTGGTAGTTTCAAGGCTCAAGACCCCTTTGATGGAATAGCTACTACTGCTGATAACGTTGGTTTCCAAGCTCATTGGAGACTGAATGAAACGGTTGAAGTAGGTGGTTGGTTTGGTTCTACTTGGGCACGTCCAGAAAATGGTAACGGGGATGATGACGATGTTACTATTATTAATGGAATGTTATATTTTGCGTTCCCAGACTTATTTAGAGAAGGAAATTTGGGTGGTTTGATGGTTGGTGTGCCTCCTATTGTGACTGATGGCGGTGATGATGATGCTTTGAAGGATGATGACACATCTATACATATAGAGGCAATTTATCGTTTCCAAGTTAATGACTTTATTTCTGTAACTCCGGGTTTATTTGTGATTACTAATCCTAATCACGATGATTTTAATGATACTATTTGGATTAGTACATTACGGACTCAGTTTAAGTTTTAATAGGAATTTTAAAAATCGTGCTATTCAAATCCTTTCTTTCTCAGCGTCTCCGCGTCAGTCAAAACTAGCAAGTTAGAGACGTATAAGCTAACCCCGTCCGTTTGGGCGGGGTTTGTAGTCAAATACTGGATTTAAAATCATAGAGATTGATAGCTTTTTTTTATCCTGTTTGGGAAATTTCATATCAAGATGTTTTGCTAGTTATTCAAATTAATCTTGAGTAGTCCAATGTGCGGTTAAATTTCCATTTTTATCTGTTAACCACACCATTTGTAAATGGTTATTTAATTTTTTGTGAAATGATTTTACTTTATTTTCTAATTTTTTTTCTACTGAATTAGAGTAAGTAAGATTACTTAAAGTAGCTTGAATATTTTTGTTTAATAGCATTGTCTTAAATCCTTTTACTATAAAATTTATAAAGGAAGAAAGAATAAAATGTTTTTCTCCTCTTTATATTTTTATATTAAAGGATTTATATGGCTATTACAGTGATCCCTGTAGATTTTGTTTGTGTTTAAGAACTGGTTAAGCAGTGATGTATCTGGAGGTAAACTGTGATTTGAATCATTATTATTTTCTGCAATAAAAATTAACAAATATTCAATGTTTTTCACGAATTATTTCGGATTGCTATAAGCTAAATTAATCAATAGTATTTAGAAATCTTAAATTCGAGTATAGCAAAGTATTTGAGAATTGCCATGAATCGGGATTCTATAAATCATTAAATCCTTGGCTTTCCTACCTAAATTGTATCTCTTAACTTCTTTTTAATTAAATAGTGATTAAAATTCCTCTATAATTAAATCGCTCAAAAAGATAAAATTAATTAATAATTGTTATAGCAGTATGCATCAAGGTGTTTGACAGTTATAAATTCTGGAACCCTTTATTAGTCTACTGTTCCTTGTTCCCTGTTTTCGCTTCGCGTAGCGCTAGAACTTTTGTGCAGATAAACCATTAACTAAATGTTACTCAACTGAAAATTATGGAAGATATCAACGACCAAATTCTGAATATGGTGGCAGACTTTTTTGGCAATTTTGGTCAAAAAGAAGCCTTTACTTTACTACTAGCAATAGACCGAGAAAAAGTCTACAACGACTTCTTAAAAGCTGAAGCTGGTTTTAATGGTTATAAACTAGCTGTTCTGGATAAAGGTGTTAAAAATTCTCCCTATCAAAACCAGGTAGAAAATTATCCAGAACATTTAACTATGTTACCTAGTTTAGCCATACCAGGAGCAAAAGGTTTTCCCAGTGTAGGGGAACTTCCAGAGATTGATGAACAAGCACTTAATTTTATTCATCCTGATATTAAAGAAGCTTGTATTTGTCTAGCTGGTACTGCGGGCGGACCTTTTAAATCTCGTTGGTTAGGTAGAAATTCTCTGGATAAATCTCAATATTGGAGTTCGACTAAAATTATTCCAATTTTAAATGTAATTTGTTCGCTTAATAGCGATATTAATACTTGCCAAGTTCGGGGTGATGGGAAAAATTTAGAGTTTAATCAAGTTGTAGAAGATATAGTTACTTACGCAGAAAAAGTCGGTAGTTCTAATGCTTTATCAGCAATGTTGAAATGTTTCCAAACCTATGTAGGTTTAGAATCATGGATGAAAGAAATTACAGGTAATAATCATACAGAATTTCAAGGTTTATATGGTGAAGAACCATTTATTATGTCTCCCGAAATTGTGCAAGACAATCAAGTTTTATTAAGTGCAGCATCAGAAAGTAAAAAGCGAGAAGACCAAACAGGAGAAAATACTGTTACTGCTTATGACTTAACTAGAATTATGTCAATGGTAGGATGGTATTATCATTTACCAGAACCAGCAAAACTACCAGGAATGTCTTGGGAAAATCTGCAACCTTCTATTAGGAATTTTGGTAAAGATAGCGCTCGTTATGTAGATGTTGCTCTAGAAAAATTAGGGATTCAAAATAGTATTAAATCTCCTGTTATTTTATCTAAAATGGGTTTTGGATATAGTGGCAGTCGTAAACGTACAGAACTGACTTATACTTGTTTTACTCAGTTTGAATATCAGGAAAAAGTTAGGTCTATAGCAATGACTTTGCGGGGTGCAAGAGCGTTAGGAGATTTTGACAGAGAAGCTGTAGAAATAGATGCTCGAATCGCAGCAGAAGTTACAGAAATTCTCAGACTTTTAGTAACTGATGAACTGGGTTGATAATTAATAATTAATAATTGATAATGGATTATTGATAATTAATAATTACCTCTTCCTTTTATGGAGAGGATTGAGCAATGAGGAAAATATTTATTTTTTTCCCCTTTCAAGGGGAGGCTTTACACTTGAATTATCCAATTATTTAATTATTTAATTATTTTGGTAAATAATTAATAATTAAATCTTTGTAGTGCGGGCATCTTGCCCGCTATAACTGTACCTGATCAAAATAGAATCCACTTTCAATAATTGATAATTGATAATGGATAATTGATAATTACAAGATGGTTTTAACAGTTACGTAATTGAATATAGGGAAATTCAAGAGCACTTTTTTTCCCCTATCCAAGGGGAGGCTTCAAGGCGCGAATTATTTAATTATTAATAATTAATAATTAATAATTGGGTAATTGACCATCTAATTTTTGTGGCACGTTGGGCACATAAAACCAATCAGGAGCAACATAACCTTTTTCTAGTGGTTCTGGTGATTCAGTTAACCGCCAATAAATACCACTATCTCGACCGACACAGTATTGGCGATCGGGATGAATTTGTTGCAAGATGGGAGTAATAGAATCAGTTAATAAGTCGCCTTCTGGAGGTTCTTGAAAATTTTTCAGAAAGTTATCATCCTTGTCTGGAAGTTGAGTATGATCTGGTAAACTTTTTGGCAAATCAGCAGTTAGTGATAAATCTTCTGATTTTTCTTTTGGTGTAGTTATTGGATTAATATTATTTTCAAAATTAAAGTTTTAGGTCTATTTGACTCAATAATTTTAGTGTTTTTACCTTGAAAAATATTGTAGCCTTTTTCTTAAAATCTGAAAAATAAGCATATCTAAAAATAGAGGAAAACAACTTGAAAAGTTCTCAGTTACCTATTCCCTATTCCCTACCCCTAGGGCGTAGCACTTTATAATTTTGCTGCACAACGTCGAGGTCGTGGTTGTAAATTAATTTCCAACAAATCAGCGATATCACATTTCAATCTATCTGATGTTTGCTTATCCGGTTCTATATAACCAAAACCATTACTAAAAAACTTTTCTTGATAAGAATAAATTGCCATTATCCATTCTTTTTGTGCCATTAAATATTCAGATGTTTCTCCTAAAAGTTCATCTTCAATTGCTCCATCATACTGAAGTTTGACATCATTCTCTAAAATTTTCTTAATTGCCTGAATAATTTCTAAACGTGCCTCTTCTGCTGTAAATATTGTATATTTTTGACTTAATAGTTCTGTTTCTAGTTCTCGTACAATTTCTCGAATTACACTGCTGGTAGTCGGAAATTTATCTAGTGCTTTTTCCATTTTCTCTACAGGAATTGTTATCACAGTATTTTGGTCTAAATTAGTTATTATATCTTTGGGAGAAGGAGAAGGTTCTGGATTTCTCGGTTGGGAAATATTTCCTCTATTAAACTTACCTGCTTGATATCCTAGAGCAAAAAATAAACCATTAGATAGTAAAACTAAACAGGTTAATGCTACTGAGACTCCATACTTTTTAAGTAATAGATTAATCTGGTCAGAAAAAGTTAATTTTTGCTGCACCGTTAACCCAAAAATTGTTGTTTCGTAAGTTGACTTTGACTTTGATACTGCTGCTTTAAATATTTTTTTTGGTACTTTTCCATTACTAACTTGATGAAAATAAGCTGCTAGTTCATAATCGGGTAATTGAGCAAATAAGTCAGCAAAAGGCTGATAATAATTGCAGGGATAGCGACGAGATTTTAACCAAGGAATCAACTTTTTCCACAGAGTATTTCCATAAAATAGTTGCTCCGTTTCTTGCTTAATACTTTTGTGAGATAAACTCTTGCCTAAATATTCTAAATCGTGACGAATTTGTTGTTTGATGTTACTGAAATATATTGACCATAAACTATCTTTAGTTTTCAATAGCCAATAGCACCTAGAGATGGATATTTTTCCTCCTAACATCTGACATAGACTATGATTTATTCCTGCTGTAATTAATGGTTCTAAAAATTTTTGATAATTTCTCAGTTGAGATTGTAATTGTAGAGATATTTTTTGCTTTTCATCTTCTTTATTTTTCTCCCCGTTAATTTTCAACCAATTCAAATATTCCGGTAGAGTTTCGGGAATAAAAATTGCTCTTAAAGTTAATAACCTAATCATTTGAGCATTAGCATTTCCTTGTTTGATAGCATTACTCGCCCCCAAGTTATCAAATAAGTTGTTTAAATATTCTGATGTAACTTGAACATCCTGTAACTTTACAATTAAATTGTCGAGCCATTCTGATTTAATTTGAGAACCACTAATTAATCCTTTAATTGCCGTTTCTAGAGATGCTCGATCTACATTTGTAGAGCTATTTATATGTTTTTTTGCTACTATATTTGTCTGTATTTTGGTCAGACTTGTTGCTACTTCAGTATTAGCAGGATGAATCAAAATAAATTGTTCTGGTTGTTCAATTGCTTCAACATTAAAAGCCCAGGATGTAGGTTGACTATTGGCTTTTACTTCAGCCATTTTATTAATAATCTGTAGCTCGGAAAATTCTGGAGGAATTATCACAGGCAAAGTTTGATTATTTAACCATGTTTCTAATTCTCTTGGAAAGGTTATTTCTGGTTTCGTAGTAATTTTATGTTGATTTGGTTTGCCAAATTCTTTCGTTTCAGATGGATTAAATATCAGGTTAATTCCTTGTTTTTGTTGAGTATTGATCCAGTCTAATATTTGCCAAATATTATCCTTTCCAGCGCAGAGAAAATAACGATAAAAAGAAGTAGAACGCCCATATTCGTCTTGCCCAGTAGTTACTACAGCAACTACTGAATAATCTGGTTCTTCATTATTAATACTCAATACAATTCTGCCCACAAAAGTCGGCTTTTGACTGTTACGGTTCTTGCCTACTTCAAAACCTTTATTAGCAATTGCTCTTGCTACACAATGAGGAACTTGAGGTAAGGTTAAATTCATATATTCCCCAACTTTAAACCCTCTGGAAATCCATTTTCCATCAGCTAAAATTTCGGGAATTATACCTGTACTGAACTCGTGAATTTCAATATTTTCCATTTCCTAATCACAATTCACTTAAACATTGATAACTAAAAGTAATTCGTAGGGGTTTGGAAACCAAACCCCTTCCACTCCAAACTCTTCCACTAATACCAAATCTTGTTAAATACTATTATCTGCTTGGGGGAGATAGGGAGATTGAATATTGAAGTATATAATATAGCATTGCTCATACTAAGAAAATAGATTTTTTTCTTCTTCTCTGTTCCCTAAAACTTTCCAATATCTCACAACTCAAATCATATTGCTATAGAATCACAAATATATATTCTGTAAGGTTAAAAATTAACTCTAAAGTTATTACCCATTCCCTATTCCCTATTCCCTATTCCCTATTCCCTATTCCCTTAATCTTTATCTAATTGTACATTACGTTCACCTGTACAAATCCAATATATAGGAGAAATCAAACCAAAAGGTTGCCATCTTTTCGAGTCTTCTAAGATTGACGCTACCCCACCACGACCGCGATAAATTTGCTGAGAATTTGGTCTAGAATACTTCTTTCCCGTTACACCAAAAGCAGAAGTTGTAAAATATTCCACATTTCCCATTTTCAAATCTTGCCAAGATTCTAACCTATTAAAAAGAGTAGGAAATCTTGCCTCTGCCAAAAATTTTGGTCTGTGTCTATTTCCCCATAAATCAGCTAATTCACACTTAGTTAATACTAAAGCAATTCGCCGTTTTTGACCGAGTATACTTTCCCCCGCTAATGCTACTAAAAGTTTATCAATTCCCCTTGCATATTCCAAGTCTTTGCGGTGGGTTGTACCGTCAATCATTAACATAATTCCTGTTGCTGGAAAACAATCATTTAAGTAATCTCTATACAACTGAGAATCTGTTTCCTGAAGTACATTACTAAAAAATTCTCCAGAATAATCTTTGCAACTAATATCTAAATTTAAAACAGTATTTGATAAACTAAAACTCTCTTGTTTTTTCAAGACAATTCTTAAACTATAATCCCTAACTTCTAACACATCATTAGCTAAACGAGTTTGTTCAATTTGTAACCCTTGTTCTATCAAATTTTGTGCCTGTTTAATTAAATATTCACCATCTTTATTTGCCGGACTAACCAACTCAACTGGACTAGAAACATGAGCATTTGGCCACCTAGCCAAAGCAGCCATATAAGTAGTTTTACCCGCAGCGCGATCGCCTATTACTCGCAAAACTCCAGAGTGATTTTCTTCTTTTAAATTCTGATTAATTCTGGGTTTGAAAATAGATTTAAACATTCTAATTACCGAAAAATAAAGGTATAAAGCCTCTCTTTCTAATTAATAAATAACAATTGATAAATTAAGGATATTTTTTACGAGCAAAATCACCATTAATTATCCATTATCCATTATTAATTATCCATTATCCATTATCCATTAATTGCTCCTGTAAATACTTTTTCTGCTGGTCCTGTCATATAAATTTTTTGCTCTGTAGTTGACCATTCAATTTCTAAACAACCCCCTGGCAGTTCAACTGTAACTTGATTATTACACCTTTGAGTTAAAACTCCAGCTACTACAGACGCACAAGCACCTGTTCCACACGCTAAAGTTGCACCAGCTCCTCTCTCCCACACTCGCATTTTCACATATTTTGGACTAATCACTTGAATAAATTCTGTATTAATGCGTTCTGGAAAAACTGAATGATTTTCAAATTCAGGACCAACTGTTTCTAGAGCTATAGCACTAACATCTTCCACAAAAGTTATGCAGTGAGGGTTTCCCATACTGACACAGGTGACAGACCAAGACTTTCCAGCTACTTCTAGAGGTTGGGCAATGACTTTTTCATCAGGATTAGCTAAAGTTGTCGGTATTTCTGATGCCAATAGTCTAGGCTGTCCCATATCAACAGTGACTTGGCCATCAACTTGTAGTTCAGGCACAATTAAACCAGCTCCGGTATAGATTTGATATTTACCCTTGTTATTATTTTCTAGTTCTGCTATAAATTTAGCGAAACATCTAATCCCATTTCCACACATTTCTGGTTCTGAACCATCAGAATTAAAAATCCGCATGGTATAATCAGCTTGCTCTTCTCCGGGCAAAGCAAAAATTACACCATCTGCTCCAATGCCAAAATTGCGATCGCACATTTTGATTGCTTGTTCTGGTGTTAATATGGGCTGCGAGTTATGACGATTATCAATCAAAATAAAATCGTTGCCTAGACCATGATACTTAGTGAATGATATTGTCATAATAATGCTCCAATAGGTAATGGTGATATTTTATTTTTATACAGAACAAATTAGAAAAGATATTAAATACTAAACTAAATATTTATTATGTCTGATTTTGATACAACTTTACCAAGTGTTCGCCAGATTCAAACCTACATCCAAGAGAAAAAAGAAATTGAAATGAAGCTCATTACTAATGACCTTCATGTAGGAAAAGTTTTTTGGCAAGACCCAGATTGTATTTGTCTTTTAGATCAGTATGACTTACCTATTATAATTTGGCGACAGGCTATTGTTTATATTAAACCAAAAAATTAAAGTATTTAACCATAAGTAAAATTGTTAATATTATCTTCTATATTCCTTTTTGCTTTTTGTCTGTAAGAAGGATTTTTTTTCATATATACCTATTTATAAATTATCAAATTACTTCCTATTCTATGAACAATGTTAACTTAATTTTGCACAGATACTTATACCAATTGACTTTCAGGATGTCGCAAATAGTTTCAAACTTTAAATGTCAAATAACTGCCTGAAACTATTTTCTTGTCAAAGTTTTTCGTCAATAAAATCAAACTTCTGACTTCTAACTTCCGTGAATAGGTGTAGGGAATAATCACAAAATTACTATTTTGGTATTTCTGTAGTTGCCCTAGTTATTGTCTTTAACTTTTCTTTTTAATGATATGCTTTAGGTTGACTAATTGTCAGTCGGCGTACTTGACTTAGTTCGTGGAAACCACCACATAGAAGTAAGCGATCGCCTATTTGTAACTCTGTATCTCCTTGAGGCCATCGGATAAATTTTCCTTCCCGTCGAATTGCCTGGACTTGTACTCCATACTGACGACGTAAATCTATTTTAGATAATTTTTGGCCGACATAACTACTAGATTCTGCTAATATTAACCATTGGCAGGAGGTACTTTCTTTAGGGACAGAAATTTCTCCTTTAGCTAACTGCTCAAAACTATCTAATTCTGAAGGTTCTCCTACTAACAAAAGTTTATCGCCAATATCTAATACTGTCTGTCCTTCTGGATAATCAATTTCCTCTCCTTCCTCTCTACGAATAGCCATTAAACTAACTCCTGTTAATCTTCTTAAGTTAGTTTCTTCTAAATTCATGCCAGTTAAAGGAGAGTTTTCTGGTAGAGAATACCATTTGCTGTTTAAATCTTGAACTGCTACTTTTAACTCCCTCGATATTTCAGGGTCTGATACTAGAGGGCGTAATGCTTGATAATGACTTTGACGAATTTCTTCTATTTCTGCTTGAATAACCTTGGCAGAGATTCCCATACCAACTAACAGATGGTTAGAAAGTTCCAAACTAGCTTCAAAATTTGGTTCAACTACTTCTCTTGCTCCAAGTTGGTACAAAAGTTCAATATCCTTATATCGGTTAGCCTTAACAACTATATCTAAATCCGGGGCAAATTCTAGAGACCTCTTGAGGCAAAGTCTGGTACTCATGGCATCTGGGACGGCGATCGCCATTGCCTGCGCTCGGTCTACACCTGCTCTTTCCAAGACGTGGAGGGAGCAAATATTACCATATAAATAAGGAATATTTTTTTCTCGCAAGAGTTGAACAACCCTTTCTGACTGGTCAATAACCAAATAAGAAATATTATGCTTTTCTAGTTGTTGTACTAAATTACGTCCTACTTTTCCATAGCCACAAACTATAACATGACTTTGTAGAGGTAAATCTACTGATATAGCTGTATCAGGTTGAGTCGTTTCATAGAGATATTTTTGTAACCAAGGAAATATTTCTGCCCAATTCAACAACTGTGGGACAATTCTCAGGATGAAGGGTGTAATGACTAAAGTTACAGCAGTTGTACCTAATATTAATAAGTATACCCGACGAGAAACTAATCCTAATGTTTGTCCAGCACTAGCCAAGACAAAAGAAAATTCTCCTATTTGAGCTAAACCTAAACCTGTCAAAATTGCTGTTTTCAGAGGATAACCAAAAATTCTAACAATAGGAGTGACAATCAAAAATTTTCCTACTAGAACCAGAAATACTAAACCTAGAATTATTTCTAGATGACTCCACAGGAAAAATGGATCGATTAACATTCCGATCGCTACGAAGAAGAGGGCCGCAAATATATCTCGGATCGGTTCAACATAAGTTAGAGTTTGGTCAGCATATTCTACTTCGGATATCATTAAACCCGCTACGAAAGCTCCCATTTCAATAGAAAAACCTAAATGTTCAGTCAGAAGAGCTATGCCTAAACACAAGGCCACAACTCCCAGGAGAAATAATTCCCGACTTTCAGTTTTTGCCAAAAATCTGAGTAAGGATGGAATTACCCAAATTCCTGCTGCTATAGCACCCAAAGCAAATAAGCTAATTTCTAGAACCGCTTGTCCTACAGCAATACCAATAATTTCTGGTGGTTGGTTTAAGGCAGGTAAAACAGCTAACATTAATCCCAAGGCTAAATCTTGGACTACTAAAATTCCCAACATAACTTGGCCGTGGGATGTAGATGCTTCATTCCGCTCCATCAAACATTTAAGTACCACTGCTGTTGAAGATAAGGAAAGTATTGCTCCTAAAAATACTCCTTGGACGGGAGAGGATACCCAACCTACACCCACAGAAACCAATGTTGTGACAAGAATTGTCAAGATAATTTGTAGTCCACCACCACCAAGGCTAATTCCTTGGACTTTTTTCAATTCTGCCAGGGAAAATTCTACTCCTAGAGCAAATAGTAGAAAAGCTACTCCTAGTTGGGCTAAAGTTTCTACTTGAATTAATTCTTTAATCAGACCAAAGCCTGCTGGTCCAACAATAATTCCTCCCAGTAAATAACCTAGTAAAACTGGCTGTCTGAGTAATGATGCGAATAGTCCTCCTGCTGCTGCTGCGGTTAGAACTAATACTAAGTCTATGATTAACCTGAAGTCTTCTTGCACGGATTTTTATCAAAAATATCTTAAATGTATATATTAACCTCAAGATATCGCACTAAGTGCTAGGGAATAGGGAATAGGGAACAGCAGACTGTTCAAAGAATTAGGGATTTAGAAATGCCTTAACCGTGTCGGCATAGTGCTATACAATAATCCTAATTTTATGGGTAATTTTTTCTGAGCCAAGAATTGAATTATAATTATTTGGAGTTTTGGCTCATGTTAATTAGGGCTGGCTGATTAAATCTAAAAGTATTTACAGATATAAGATAAGTGCCTTTTTGGGGTCGAAAAAAGTGCCTGGTTTTCAGCTTTTCACCGTCAAAAAGTTAGTATTTTATGCAAGAGTTGGGTAGAAAAATCAAGGGACAATTATTACTCCTACCTCCTCTAAATTCCCTTTTCTCCTGTATTCCCCTCCTGGGATCAGCGCTGTTTCAAAGTATCGCAAGTTAACGACTGAAGGAGAATGGGAGGTTAGAGGAGAGGAGAATAAGGAAATTTACCAAAATTTGCCGATTTTTCAGGCAATAAGCGTCCCTTTTGCTCTGACTAAAATGGTGAAAAGTTAACTTTTAATCCCTCCATCTCCGTGTCACCGCGTTCCCGCGTCCCCGCGTCCCCCTGTCTATCGAGAATGAAACAGCCCTACCCTCCTGGGAGGGGTTAGGGTTGGTTTGTCTCCTATCTCCTATCTCCTATCTCCTATCTCCTATCTCCTATCTCCTATCTCCTGTCTCCTCCCTAATTATTTATAACTGTTCAACCGGACATGGTATAACGCTTTGCTTGCCAAAAACGCTTCAGTGCAAAATTGTATTGGACTGACACAGCTCAAACTCTATACTATATCAAATCCGGATAATTACTTATTGTATGGTTTAGGAGTCAGGAGTCAGGAGTCAGGAGTTATATCATGTTCGGTTGAATAGTTATTATTAAGCTAGTAAGGGAGCGGGGGAGCAGGGGAGCAGGGGAGCAGGGGAGCAGGGGAGCGGGGGAGTAGGGAAAATAGACAGATTTACTGTTTAAGCAAGAGGATAAGTTTTTTCATCACGCTCTTATCCGGACATGATATAATATCATGTCCGGTTGAATAGTTATAAATAAATGATGATAGGCAACAGGCAACAGGGATGATAAAGGATAATAGGAAACAGAAAATTTTTTCATCACGCTCTTATTCGGACATGATATTAGGAATCATATCAAATCTGGTAGCATTGGTGTAATTAGATAATAGAGTGTGGGAAGTGTGGGGAGATGGGGAGAGAAAGGAGCTGAAGATGAAACATTTTTTTATACCGAATCAAGCGGATTTGATATCAGGAGTTAGGAATTTAAAAGTACAAATTATGGATAGGTATTTCATATCAAATCCTTTGGCTTCTGAGTAATATATCGCTTCGTCAGTCATGGTCAAAATCAGAGTTTGTAGGGGTTTGATCATCAAACCCCTACAGCATTGAATTGTACCGATGCTACCGGATTTGATATCATGGAGGGTCTGTATTTAGTGGAGATAGTTTTGCGATATTCGATAACTGTATAACCGGATTTCATATTACAGCAGTTTTCATTTCAGTAGACCACAGTAGGGAAGTTGAATGCAACTTCCCTACTGGGTTTGGGTTTTGGCGATGTGGTTCATCAATTTGAAAATTATGGAACTTATTTAAAACAGCGGCCAGGGCAGCCCAGGCTGAAGAATCCCGCGTTGTCCCGTAAGGGCAACGTCGGGAGTATGTCAATTCTTGTTCCTAATTATCCGAACATGAATTTACTCTAATTCTCAGAAATGATAAAATCTTCTGCTGTTAGTAAACCAGGAGCTACCCCTGAAACAACAGCTAAACGTTCGGAGTCAAACTCAACCAGAGTGCTACCAGATTCTTCAGTGAAAATCAAATCTGCAAAAGCAATACCATCCTCAAGTTCCAATAAATCAATACCATCCTCAAAGTCCAGAATAATATCGCTACCGTTGCCTGGAGCTAACACGAAGCGATCGCTACCTTCACCACCACTAAGAGTATCATCTCCCTCACCACCATCAAGTAAGTCATTACCCTTCTCACCCAAGATAGTGTCTTCACCTATACCTCCCAGAATGCGGTCAGCATCTTTACCACCACGGAGCATATCGTCACCATCGCCACCATTAACAAAATCTAGTCCACGGTTTCCATGAGCTTCATCGTTACCTGCTTCACCTTCAACAATATCATTATCGTTATCTCCATAAAGGAGGTCGCCATCGTCGCCTCCCATAACTACATCGTTGCCTTTACCGCCATAAGCAGTGTCCTCTCCTGCATAACCGTAGAGCATATCGTCATCCCGCATACCGTAAAGCAAATCGTTGCCCGAAGTTCCTGACAAAGTATCACTACCATCAGTACCCTTCATAACTTTAGGTTCATCGCTATTTTCTAAGGGATTATCTGGGGCGGCGATCGCCTCTGGGGCGTTGCTAGGTTGTTGCTGCAGTGGAATACTGTCTTCCTCATCAGGGTTTTCAGGCTGTTCTGCTTCATTGCTGGAGTCTATGTCTCCATCCTCACTATTAGAATTTGTTTCTTCATCCCCATCTTCTGTCTCAGGGGTAGTAGTATCTGCTTCTTCATCATTGGTAGTGTTTGCCTCCTGCTCGCCAACAGTGTTAGTGTCTGCGTTATCAATTTGCTGGCTATCACCTTCCTCATTGTCGAAACTAGAGTCATTATCATCATCTTCCTCACCGAAGGAAGCACCGCCGGCTATACCAACGCCGTTACCATTACCTTCAGGATATTCTGTACCTGGAGGACTCACAGGAGTTTCCAGATTTTCAGTATCTTTGATTTCCAGAATTTCTGATAAATCTGAGAAGTAGTTATAGCTGACTCCTTCCTTTTGTATTAGAGCAATTTGTTGATCTCGGAAATACAAGTAACCATTGAGGACTGTGAAATCATCTAAGGTAGGATTGTCGAAACCAGCAACATCAATAATAATTTTGTCACCCTGAGTCGGATCGAAGTCAATTATTCTGTCTAATCCTTCATTCAGAGATTCAAATACAAAGTAATCTGCCCCATTTCCTCCACTGAGGTCATTTTTACCTTCGCCACCTATGAGAATATCATTACCTGCGTAACCTGTGATAGTATCATTACCTTCATTCCCTTGAAGAATATAATCATTGTTATCCAAGGCAAGGGGAGCAATGAAATCATTTTCTGAACTCCCTTGAATACCTACACCATTGCCACCATTCTCCTCATCAATATTACCAGTTGTTGTTTCTCCATAATCAATATTACCAGGTATTGGTGGTTCTTCATCATCAATAATTTCGACAATAGCGCTTGCCATCTCGGAATCTATGGCAACACTTTCCGATACACCCTTGATTTCTAAGGTAATAAATTCTTTACCTTCACTAATTTCATCGTCTATTGAAGATATTTTGATGGTTTTCCGTGTTGTATCTTTATCTATGTAAAGGGTGTTAGGTTCCTCGTTGTCTTCTCCCGATATTTCTATTTCATAATCTTCACCTTCAGTAGCAGTACCTACAATATTGTAGTTAACATTTACACCTTGACTGGGGGCGGGTTCTTCTAATTCAATAACTATTTCGATTGTTTCGTCGCTGTTTTCGTCAATATTTCCATCTCCTGTAGTATAGACTTTAATATTACGGGTGTCGCTGATAACTTGTGATTCCAAGAGGTTGCCTGCCTCTAGCCGAGTGGTAAATTGCTCTTTGGCTTCTTCGGGAGTTAGTTCACCCGCACCGAGTTTTTCTGTGATTGCCGTTTGTTCTGCTTCTAGGGTGGTACGCTTGACGGGAGCAACAACGGGCATTACCAGATTGAGAGTTTGTTTTGCTGCATCCTTTGCCATTCGATCAATCAGAGCGTTGGCTTCGGTTACTATGTCGGATGTTGCTTCGATGATGGCATCAGATATCTCTTGACCACCTAGTTTAGTGCTTTCTGCCACCACTTGTTTTAGTATGACCTCTAAATCTTCAGCATTCCTCAAGTCTAAAATTTCTTGTTCCAATTGCAATGCCTTTGCCAAACCTCTTGTTACTAATGCTTGTAAGTTTGACTCTTCGGATTCGATTTCAGGATTAGCACCTTGCAGCATGGCGATCGCATGAACGACTAGATTTTGTAATTGTACATGAGCCAGATAAACTTCCACACCTGCTTTCTGGCTTAGTTCATCTTCATCTCCAATCTTCTCAAGGGGGTCATCTTTCATCTTAAAGGACGACAAATTGAATTTCTCAATTATCAGGTCTTCTGCTGCTTCTTTAGATTCTACATATTCCTCTTCGACTAAAAAGTTTCCTAGATGAATTAAGGGTGTTAGAATAGGATCATCTATGTCACCCACTAATTCAGTTGTTATGGGAACACCGCTAGAACTATCTACACCGCCCATGACAACTATTTTTCCTTCATTCGGATCTAGTTGACCGTTGTTATTGGTATCGTAGTCTTCCAGGTTAAATTCCAGGTGTAGCTCGCCATTACTATCGGTTGTGGTAACAGGTTCATTGTTATCGAGCTTTCCGTTTAAGTTGGTATCTAGGTAACCAATTGCATCTGCTGGGTAACTGTAGGCTGTTTCCTTTTTGCTTATATTGGTTATATATGGAGTGTATGGAGTCTTGACTCCTGCCTTGACTTGATTCTTCCCCAAACCAGTACCGGTGCCGAATGCGAATAAATCAAAACGAACTTCTGCCTCAAAGACTGTTTTCATCACTTCTAATATACCGACCTTAAAACCGACCTTAATTTCTGCCTTCAAGAAAATATCAAGATCGCCTACAAATTGATATGCAGCTGCTAGCGTATCCGTAGGAATTTCTAAACCGCGAACCTTACCATCGTTCTCACCATTTTTCTCACCCTCATCTTCGAGGTCTGCACCCAGGTCTAAGGCTAGACCACCTTTCAGTTCTCCTTTAATTACAACTGCACTCGCACCCAAGCCTGCATAAACTGATCCCCCAAGAGAAAACTCTGCCACATCTTCTCCATATTTATTGAAATCGTCTAAATAATAACCGTTCCAAGGCAGGTATGCTTGCTTGGGGTCGAAAGCTTCTTGCGACCATTCTTCGAGACCATAAGTATCGAATCCTTGTGTTAATTGTGCCTTGATACTAGGATCTGTTCCAATTATCAATTCTCCTTCTATACCTGGATAAAACATATAAGACCAGCTCTTGTCCGCGCTATAACCGAGATTGAAATTAAACGTGTTTTGCTTATATAAATCTATCCCTTTCCCAAAAACTAGAGATAGTGCATCTGTGGGATTGTTAAGTAATGAAGCGAGGTCTGAGTTCCTGTTAAACAGAAAATCCAAAGGCGGTGGTGCTCCCAGGAAAAATGCTCCTGCTTGCATTATTGTAGATATATCTGGTGTTGGGAATGGAGAATTACTGTTGCTACTGTTGTCATATTGATTCTTGCTACTTTCGTTTTCATCCTCACTTGCTGCTTTCAAAGTAAAATCTAGACTCTCATTTACTAGAGACACATTTTTTGTTTGCGCCTCTGACTTCCCGAACTCTTCTGCAATTTCCAACTGTTCAACTACATTATTGAAAAAAGGACCCAATTGCGTAATTTGAATGTTGTTTAAAGCTTTAAAATTTGTAGCTTTATCGTCATCGTAACTTGTAATGAAAGTGTCAATAAGCTCTGCTAGAGATACACCAGGTTTACCATCGCTATCAAAAAGAAACTCTTGTCCTAGATAGCTCAAGAATTTAGTATCAGTACCAAAAATATTAGCGATCGCCTTCCAAACCTCTGATGTTTCGTTTGTAAATTTAAACATAGGCTTGAGTACATTATTATAGAACCCACCGATGTCAAGATTTACGTTGCTCAAGGAAATATTAAAATCTTTTTGACCTGCTTGCTCCTGATCGCCATAGTTAAAGACGGGCATACCATCAATATTGAGGTCTAAGGACATAGGAACAACACCCTTTAGCTCTGCGATGTTCTCCCAGGGAGTTAAATTTAGTTTTAAGTTAGCTTCACTATTTTCTTCAGGAAATTCATATTCTACGAAATGTTTATATTCACTTTTTGTGCTATCACTTAACTCTTCTAGAGTCAGGCCGCTATCTGAATTGTTGGCATCATCTTTCTCTAAGTCCTTTACATTAGTCTTAAAAGTAGTTTTGAGTCCGTTTAACTTATCCCCATTTTCTACCGCCTCTAACTGAAAAGGCAATAATCCCATTCCACCTGTTTGATCCTTAAAATTATCGTCCTGCGTACCATCTAAATTTACATCATTCAGGTCAAGCTTCACACCTGTATCCACATTAGACTCTTCCGTATCTATGTAGAAACCATCTTCGTGATGCCAACCAAACTTGAAAGACACATCGTAATTGTAATTAGTATTAACAGTTCCTTTAGTTTGCAACCCCACGGCAGGCATTCCTAATTTGGGGTCTAGTTCCATATCCTCGTCATCTTGTTTGAAGAATTTGAGGGTGAAAGTGATTTCCTCAATTTCCTCGCTATTGTTTTCTTTAGGTATAACTTCACTATCCACGCTGAACGATTCTAAACCCAAATCATCATCATTAAGCCGATCGCCTATAATTTCCTGCAACTTCCTGACAGTCAGTAGAGTTTCAGACTCGGTGTCTTTAGCCAGATTTAAACCCAAATCTTCAATTATCTTTGGTAATTTCTTGTCAAGTTTACCCAAAAATGGCAAGCTCACCTCATCTATCCCGTTTTGGAGTAAACGCAAACCCTCTTTCATCGTCTTAGCTGTTGCTTTGGGATCGAGAACCATATCTACGACTTCAATAGTTTGATTGGGTACAAAAATACCACTGTAACTCTCATCGCCACTTTGAACTTCATACTTAATAGGGGTTTTGTGGAATATGCCTGGTTCAACTATTGTATCTTCACTACCGCGAACGGTGACAGTTTGGAGTTTGTACCAATCTTGAGGTTGAACGGTAAGAACTGCCTGTTTTTTTGTTATTTTGGTAGGCTCTTTTTCTTTAATAATTATTTCTTTTTGGTCATCGTTGATTTCAACCTTGAGCTTGTAATCACCATTTTCATCTTGGTCTAATTCGTCTAACTGATAGACAATACTTTCTTGTTTCTCGCTCCAATGGTGGGGTTTAAAGTTGTCCGTAACGTTATTATTTTCCTTTCCACTCTGGGCATTTTCTGCTGTATTCTTGCCAATAAAAGTAACTTCTTCTTTTAGGGAGCCTTCATTGTTGGCATCAGAAAATTTTACTGTTAGGTCTTCTTTTGGTTCTTCTGCCAGCTTAATTTCAAAAGCTACTGTATCCTGGCGGTCTGTATTAACTAGGCTGTTGAGTTCGAGGTCGAAAGTGACACCGCCAACGGTATCTTCGGATTTCTCGAAACTGTAGATTTGTTTTTCGACTTCAGATGTACCCGTAATTTCTACCCCAGTTTGAGTTTGATCCTGCTTGACAAATTCTACCTCTGCACCAGGAGTTAGTGTGATTGTAACTTGCTTTGTAGGTTCGCTGAGGAGGGAAACGGCAAATGTGGCTGTTTCTTGTTCGCCAACGGTGGTATTTTCTCCCACCTGTACGATCCGCACCCCTGGTACATCGTCGTCTTGAATAACTAAAGTTGCTGCTGTGTCTTCTTGCTTGTCTTCTTTTATTTGATAGCCCTCACCTGGTAGTAATTGCACTTCGACTGTTTCACCCGCGACTTTAGCAAATTTATTGTCGAACTGCTCAATTTTCTCGACATCTTCACTATCAACTTCAACTTTTACCTGACCTGTGAGAGCGCTGCCATCTTTGGTTAAGGTAGTATTCTCTAATACTGTTCCTTCTATATTATCAGAGAACCTTAATACACTATCTTTGGCAATTTCACGTTCTTGGAATAGCGGAGCTTCTATATCTAAAGAATAGTCGCCAGTTGCGTTATCCTTGCCAACAACTTGTAGGTAATAAATCCCTTTTTCTAAACCGTTTAAATTAATTCCCTCTTGCTCTGTGCCAATTTTGTTACTTTGCGAATGAACTTTTATCTTACCGTCTTCTGTTGTCTCGTTAGCCTTGTATAATTTAATATCTAAATCACCACCGGAATGAGTCATTGTAATTTTATCGCTCTCTCCTCCTTCTTCCAGAAGAGTTAATTTGTACCAGTCTTCATCCTGGGAGTGAATCTGGAGACCGTTAAGTTCCAGTTTGTTTAAACCAGTTAAAACAGTAGGGGAATCTGAAGAATCATTGACTCCGCTTAACGGAGGAAGATCGCGTTCTTCCCATGAAAATTCTCCTCTCCAAAAACCATTATTACGATTTCCGGTAGCATCAATGAGAGTATTTCCTTCCCCTGTAATCATGGGATAATAGGCAACCAATCCTTCTTCCTTACCTGTTAATTGTCTGTTGTAATTTTCTTGAATTTCTCCACTTGTGCGAGCTGTATTCCAAACCCGGATATCAGACATCAAACCTTTGTACCTAGGTGAAATTACGTCTCCTAAATAGAGATTCCCACCAGGTTTTAGTACCAAGTCAATATTTTTCCTTGGCAATTCTTTTGATGCCTCTTCTTCACCATCAACATACAGTTTCATCGTGGCACTATCCACACTGAATGTTACTGCTAAATGCTGCCATTGATTAGGAGAGACTGATTTTTTTGTGTTCCACCCCTGGCTTTCTATAACTGATGCAATTTTTACTCGATCATTTTCTTGGAACAGGTGAAAATTAGCACCTCCACCTGCGTCATATTTAACCAGACTTGAGAAATTATTTACGCTATTCGGTTTAAACCAACCTTCGATAGTTATAGCATTTGTTGGGGAGTTTTTGAGCCTAGGGGCGTAGATGTAGGAATTACCATTACTTTCTCCCCTGAAATTGATGGCTGCTGGTAAAGGCTCACTAGCATCAAAATCCTCAATCGGCATTTTAACATCCAAGGTCAGAGAAGTTTTACCATCCTGCGGTTCATCCTCTGTCTTCTCCCCCTCTGTCTTCTCCGGAACAGTATATTTAACAGTCAAATCCTCCACCAACTTATCATCAATAGGCACAACAATCAGATTATTCTGCACCTGCCCAGGAGCTATGCGTACCGAACCTTTTTTCAAGGAACCTTCATCATTATTTATTTTATAATCACCAAGTTTTTCTCCGTCTTCTAACTTCTCCTGTTGCGTAGCCGTACCACCAACAATTTCATAGTTTACCTCAATACCATTAGAACCATTCTTATCTGGCAACGGCGTATCCAGCATAATTGTAAAGTAACCGGGTTCGGAGGATATTTCGGCTGCAGTTGGGCCGGATAAAATCCTCGCTGTGGGTAAGTCATTATCTATGATTTGTACCTCTAGTGGTTCGATATCATTTCCTAATTGCTGGTACTTGTAGTCCTCGTCCCCAATAATCAAATCGTATTTAATCTCTGATTTGTTGGGGCTAAATACTTGGACATAATATTCGCCCCTTTCCAAACCTTTCAGATCGACTTCTGTGTTGTCGGATTTAATAGCATTTTTAAAATTCTCCTCTCCGTAGATATTAAACTTGATCCGATCTTGCTCTCCTTCAACAACATTAGTTCTGAGAAAATCCGATTGAGTTGCTGCATCCTCAAGGCTAAACTTAAACCAATCCGAATCATTACCTTGTAAGGCTAGATTTTCCCAGGTATAACCACCTTTAATTTCTTCTAAATCAATAGCGTGCTCCCAGCTATTATTATCTGCTGCCGATTCAAAGTCTTTGTATTCCCCACTCTCAATTTTAAAGTCGATCAAACTTTTGTGAATAAATTCTGGCAAATTATCATCAAAAGCACTGACACGAACAATTCGCTCAACATTCCAGTTGGTTTCATCAAAAACCAGAATCATTTCATCCCCATAACTTTCATCATTCAGACGAATTTGGTCATTCTGAGGTTGGGCAATTACCCGCACTTCTCCCGCAGGTTGGCTCTTGAGTTGCACTTTATAGATGTTATCGCGTCCTTCTCCCACTCCCTCAGTCATTTTTTCAATATCAAGTCCTACCTGATCTTCGTCATCACTATTGGTTAACTTAATTGATTTAATTTGCGAATCGCGCTCTTGCAAATCGCGATATTTGAAATCTTCACCTTCAACAGTAGTAATAATCTCGTAAGGAACATCCCCATCGTCGATATCGTCGTTAACGCCAGTGACAAAAAACTTTTGTGGTTCATCCCAATTTTCGGGGGTAAACTGTAGTTGGATGACATCAGTATTCTGGGGTTCCATTTTGATATTAGCTAGTCGCCAATTATCCTGATCGCTACCGTTGTGACTTAGTTGCCGCCAACGCAACTGAGTTTGCGGGGTTTGAGCTGCTTCAGGAATTGCTCGGTTGATGGAAGTTGATTCACTATCGTTTTCTTGATCGTAATGAGCAATGACAGACCAGGTATTTCCGCCATCGGTAGAATATTCTAGTACAATCTCTTTCTTTTGCTTTTGCTCTTGAGCATTTTCTCCATCATTATTACCCTCGTCTAATATTAGCTCAAATTCTATATTTTTCAGATTAGTTGCATTAAAGGTTTTGGTAGTAGCTTGACGTATCCCCTCGCCATTAAACAAATAAACGTTATCATTATTTTCACCGTTATCAATTTCTAATTCAACATCACTGCTTGTATTCAGGAGTCCTTCCGTCTCATCTTTACTGCCGAAATAGACTGCTACTGTACCAGTCGGTTGACTGTCGAGTTTGGCAGTATAGGTAAGTGTGTTGCCTGTTTCTAATTCTGAAGTAGTTTCTTTTTCTGGTTCTGCTGGAGTAATAATTAATCCAGCCTGATCGTCATCTTTAATTGTTAATTCAACTTGCGATGACTTGTCCTGGAGTTGATAGCCATTGTTAGTTTCTAGGGAGATAACTATTGTTTCTTCTTCTGCCTCATCAACTAAATCCTGGATTGGTTGAATCGTGATTTCTTTGGTATCTTCTCCTGATTTAAAGGTGACTATTGAGAAGTTTTCGACATACTTAATTTCTCCCCATGGCATACCGATAAATAAATCTCGGTCTCCATCCCCTTCAAAATCTTCAAAAGCAAGGGCACTGCTAGTATTAAGCTTGATATCACCAGGCAAGAAGATTTCTTTTGCTTGAGTAAAATTAGCTTCAATCTGGTTGTCAAGTTTGACATTTTCTAAGTAAAAAACTTGACCTTTGTCATTGGTAGCAAGGATATCGAGATCGCCGTCTCTATCCCAATCAATGGATATGGGAATGGCGTTTTCATCTATTTGAGCTACAGAATTGCCACTGTTAAAAACTGGTTTATTACCACGCCCCTCATTCAAATAGTAGGTAATAGAACCATCTGTACCTCCCAAGACCAAATCTACTAAGCCATCGCCGTCTAAATCACCTAATTTGGGGGCACTGTTACCACCGTTAGCTTTAATATTTGCAAAAGGGTTGCTGATATCGGCAATCTGATTGCTATCAAGAAAAATAGTGTTGGTGGTGTTACTTTTATTAATGAAGTAACTAAGATTACCGTTTTCGTCCCCTACTACTAAGTCTAATTTGCCATCGCCATTGATGTCAGCTAGAGCTGGAGCAGCATTACCACTTACGTTGATATCAGAAAATGGGTTGTTAACACCAATCTTGTTTTCTAACTTACCGTTTTTATTTTCTAAGTATTTGAGGATACCGTCGGCAATACCAACTACTACATCTGTATCTCCATCTCCATCAATATCACCAAAAGCAGGTTTAACTAAGGCCATTGATTGATTTTCACCCACAAATTGTTGATTTTTAGGGAAGGGATCCTCATATAATTGAAAACTTCGGTATTCTTCATTAGTGTAAATTGGCTCAAGAAAGTAAGCTGTATCTTTCAAATAATAGTCTTCTCCCTCTGTAGCGTTTGCATAATCTCCCTCTTGCAATTCTTCTAACGTGGGCATTCTTTCAAAGGCATTCAATTTGACATATATTTCTTGCCCTGGCGCTACTGGTTCACTGAGACGAATTTCTACTTTACCCGCCTTAGTTTCTGTCATGTTCCCATCAATGACTTCAATGGTTGCAGTCGGTCCGATAGCATTGGTATTAGTAACAGGAATGACTATTGTTTCTTCGTCGTAGTCAGCATCTTCACTTTTTGCTCTTAGGGTAATATCATATTTGACATCTTCATCGTTTATTTTATCTGCTTTTCCGGTAATAGTGACATCTTGATATTCGTCCCAATTATCAGGAGTAAATGTTATGGTGGGCGGAAATTCTCCTTCTGTGGTGTCATCGCTAGATAATTCTACAGTGACATCTGCTGTTGGTTTATTGGATAGACGCACACCTACAGTTTCTGAAGTCCCAGTTTCTGAGGTTTCTATCGGAGTAAATTCTGAGCTGTAGGTAGTTTCAAGTTTATTAGCTAATTCCAGCCCAGTTGAATCATCGACATCAGTATTGATGACAGATATGAATTTTTCCGTGTTGTTGTAATTATTATCATCACT
The DNA here is from genome assembly GCA_051439685.1 of Trichodesmium sp. Lineage (GTDB taxonomy): Bacteria > Cyanobacteriota > Cyanobacteriia > Cyanobacteriales > Microcoleaceae > Trichodesmium. The sequence continues at coordinate 8,816 of JBFRWR010000533.1, read as the reverse complement.
TTTTGTTTTGATCGTAATTTGGTATTTGACATCTTCTTCATCTTTGTCATCTTCTGGATCTGGCTTTCCGGTAATAGTAACATCTTGATATTTGTCCCAATCATCAGGAGTAAATGTTATGCTAGGAGTTACTTCTCCTTCTGTGGTGTCATCGCTGGATAATTCCAGAGTGACATCCGCTGTGGGGCGCTTGACTAAACCTACGCTGACTGTTTCTGATGTACCGTTTTCTGACGTTTTGATTGCGGTAGTTTGGCTAGAATCTACTGGAGAGAATATAGAGTTGTACTCAATGATCGGTTCTTTTGTTTCGGGATCAGTCTTAATAACTTTTGTTAATACTTCAATGCTTTGGTTTTCATCAATATCCTGATTGATGACAGAAATAAATGTTCCTTTTTTATGGTAATTAGTCTCCTCTTTATTCTCGGCGATGACAGCTATCTTATGTTCTATATCCCCATCATCTATGCCATCTGATTTCCCAGTAATAGTGACATCTTGATATTCGTCCCAATTTTCAGGAGTAAATATCAGTTCTGTTTGTTGGACTTCTGCTTCTGTCTTATCAAGATCGGATAGTTGTATGTCTACTTCTGTCTTATCAAGATCGGATAGTTCAACGGTGACATTGGTTGTGGGAGGACTAGACAGGCGTATACCTACTGTTGCCCCAACTCCTGCTTCTGAGGTATTGATAGCACTAGCTAATGGGGCGTACTCAGTGCTATCATCAAATTTTTGTAATTGTACTAATGTTCCTTTTTGATTATAGTTCTGGTCCTCGCTCTGGCTAATAACTGCAATCCTGTTGTAGTCAAAACCTTTGAGGTCATTTTCCTTACCAGTAAAAGTTATTTCTTGACCTTCATTCCAATTATCGGGAGTAAATGTCAGTTCTGAGACTGTTTCTTTAGTCTCTATGTCGATTATTTCGACTGTGACATTAGCCGTGGGTTGTTCGGGTAGGAACACACCTACTGTTTCTGATTCTCCTTTTTTGTTCTCTGGAACAAATATCGGAGTGTATGAAGAATCGTATTTAGTGATTTCCGTTAATTCCAGCGTTTCAATTGTGCTATTGTCTAATTCCTTGAAGTCAACTTTTGTTGCTCCCTTTAATTCAATTTTTTGAGCTACTTCAATTGCATTGTAGTCATCCTCTATTATTTCTAGTTCGGCTGCGTCGGACTCAGGATTGACAGTATACTTGGATTTAGGATCAATAATCTTTTGATATGTATATATCTTGTTGTAGATGTCATAGCCCCTGTTATCCTGGTTGCCATGCCAAGCTACAACAATATTACCATTAGACAGCTCTTTAACTGTTGGAGAAAAAAGATTACTTTGAGTGTTTTTGACCAGGAATTCCTGTCCATCAGGGTCGCCATCGCCCTTGTAGCTTTGACCATAGATTCCATCTGGGGATTGCCAAGTAATAATGAAACCGCCGTTTGATAGTGACGCTACCGCACTTTGGCTTTGCCATCCCTTAGTTGTAGTATTGACTCTAAATTCCTTGCCCTCCTTTTTGGCATTAGCATCATACCGCTGACCGTAGATTCCCCAACTATCATTATCCTGATTTAATGATTGCCAAGTGACAATGAAACCACCGTTGGATAGTTGCGCTACTGCACTTTGGGTTTGCCATCCCTTAGTTGTAGTATTGACTCTAAATGGATTTCCCACTAGATTACCATTAGCATCATAGCGTTGGCAGTAGATACCATCACGATCTGCATCCCTATAATCAAAAGTAATCACAAAACCTCCTCCTAATAGTGATGCAATCGCACTATTCTGTTTATCAAGAAGAGATAATACTCTGTATTTGTCTATTTTAAATTCTTCCTCATCTTTCTCACCATTAGCTTTGTAGCGTTGCCCATAAATCTCCCAATTAGCGTGTCTGTTATCTGAAGGTTTGGACTGCCAAGTGGCAATAAAACCTCCATTTGACAGCGGTGCTACGGCATTATTTCTTCTTTGATTGTAATCGTCACCATCTGGTTGCGTGTTGATCTGGAATTTCTCGCCGACCTTATTCGCATTAGCATCATATTGCTGGCCATAGAGAGTTTTTAAATCGCTGCCCCAAGTGACAAGAAAACCTCCGTTTAACAGTGGTGCTATTTCTGGCATCGTTTCTTGCCACCCAGTTCCGATCTCAAATTCCTCCCCTACCATATTACCTTCAGCATCGTAGCGCTGACCGCTGACATTTTTCCTGTTAAAAGAACCCGAATCATGGTTAGACTCCCAAATAATGACGTAATCACCGTTTGACAGTGCTGCTATTCTTGGTGATGTTTGATCGTTATTGGTGTTAGTGTTTACATCAAGTTCTTTAAGTTCTTTTCTCAGAACAACAACTTCCGGGTTAGGCAGATTTATTTTAACTGTTTTGTCTTGTTCTACAGTATTGTCATCCACCGCAAACACAGGTAAAATCGCCTGAGTTTCTCCTGCTTCAACTACAATTTTCTCTGGTAGTTGTTTGTAATTTTCTCCTTCTTGTGCCGTACCTGTTACCGAGTATTCTACTTCTAATCCTTCTTTAGACGCAGGAGCATTCAAGTTAACTAAAAATTCCCCTGGTTCTTGCTCTCCCTCAGTTACGTCCTTAATTTTTGTGATACTGACATCGGGAATAACGGTAACTTCGTCGCCAGAACTACCTTCTTCTGTTTGCAACAATTGAGGTGGCTGATCGGTAGTGATAAACTCATCTTCTTTGTCGTTGTAACTATATTTTATAGTTGAACCTGGTGTTAATTTTTTTAGGTCAACTTTTTTAGTTTGATCCCAGTCGCCTTCATTGAATATGACAGATTCTCCACCAATATCCACAACAATTTCTGAATTAGTAACGAATGGATCATCAACGAATAACTGACTGGAAGGAACTATTTCAGAATTTTCACTCTCGCTATGCCACAAAAATATATTTTTCTTGTTACCTCCAGTATCATTGGTATATTCTAAACTGATAGGGTAAGCTTTCCCTGCTTCTAGGTTGATTTTGGCACTGTGCTTTCCTCTGAATTCTCTTCTTTGCTCCCAATCTTCTTGTAAATCTTCGTACCAATAATTAATTATCGTCATGCCGTTGACTTTGAGCCGGGCAGTATCACCCTCAAAGGTAAAAGTGTAGTCCTCAGAATACCGAGGGATTATATAGCCAGTCCATCTGATGGAAAAGCCATGGTGTAATTCTTTACTGGACAATTCGGTCGCCCAGTCCCATATCTTATTCAGATTAGGGTAAATCTCGTTTTGTCTTGATTTATGGGGTTTTTGTAGGTATCGATCTTCAAAGTATTCAGCATTAAGACCATTTTGTGTGTCGTTCGCCAACTGCCTTTCCTGAAATTTGCCTCCTAACTTAATTTTTACTGGAGTTAGGCCATCTGGCTCTATGTATAACGGATTATCATCGTTGATGGGGCGATCGTATTTGTCGAGGAAGATTACCTCTTTTTTATAAGCATCATTATCTTTAATCGTAACCGTGGTAGTTTTGTTTTTCGCATCTACTCGGTAGTTAGTGTTAGTCTCGCTACTATGAGACTCGTCATCAAAGTTATGGGGCTTTAAGGTAATCTCAACTGTCTCGTTTTCTTCCTTTAATTCATCGGGATTGGCCACAATATAAATGCGAGCTGAGGTTTCGCCTTGGGGAATAATAATTCCATTGCGTTCTGAGTCTACCTGAGTAGATACTTTCCGGTAACGAGAGTTTAAATAATCTATTCCTTGTGTAGCATCAAGCTCGCTAATGTCATAGTTCACCCACAAGCCTTGGGGACCTTCAAAAGGTTGATCTAGATTCACGTCGATGTAACCTATCTGGGGAGCTGGGTTGTTGATGTAGGGGTTTGTAGATACTCTCACGTTAGCCAATCCCCAATTATCCCCTTTTATTGAGTTGTGCTTGACTTGTCGCCAACGAAACTGTGTTTGCTCAGTTTTGGCTGCTTCCGGAATTTCTTGCCTTATAGTCGTCCATTTAATGTAACGTTCTGTGTTGTAAATGGCAATTTCCAACCAATCAGTTCCATTGATGGAATATTCTAAGGCTACATCTTCTCCTAGATTTGCATTAGAACCACCATTGCGCCGGTTACCAAAAATCAGATCGAAAATAATGTAGGATGATTCTAATCTTGTATCTAAACTGGGGGTTGTTGCCTGACGGGAGCCAGGACCAGAGAATAACAGGGAGTTATTTAGGTCTCTGTTATCGGGATTGGCAATAGGGTTTTTAAAATGAGAAGAGTTATGACCATTATCTATATTGAAGTCATCGAATGATAATAAATCAGGATTGTGAACGCCATGATTTTCGTTACTGGAACTATCGTTAGTGTTATTCTCAAAAGTCCAATAACCTACCAATCCAGTTTCCTCCGCAGTTAAGGGGGTTAACATCCCTTGTTGAATTTCCCCTGGGGTGCGGGCTACGTTCCAAAGACGCACCTCGTCTATAGCACCTTGAAAGTAGTTGTCTCCATTGCGCCCAATATCAAATGGTTGGGTGTTGTCTGGTATTTGACCTGCGTATTTTGTGGAAACTATTTCAACACCGTTTACATAGATTTTGTAGTCTTCTCCGTCAAAGGTTGTAGCTATGTGATTCCAATTATTGGGGTTGAGTACGTTCTCTTCTGATTTTATGTAGTTGCTCCTGTCTCCCCAACCAGCGGAGATGCTGTTGTTTTCGGTGATTAACAAATGGGGATGAGCTGGTGAGTTGCTGTCTTGTACTCCCAAAATAGGGTTTTCACCACTGTTTTGATTAGGATATACCCAAGCTTCTTGGGTAAATTGTTTAGTTTGGCTGAAATTATATTTATCGCTCTGAGGAATGCTGACATAAGCCTGATTCTCCAGTTTGATGGCCGAACCTAATCCTTCAATGGTGCTGCCAAAACCAAAGCCTTCTTCTGGCGCTACTACTTTTCCCAAGGATACTGTAGGTTCGTTGTCTTTGATGTTTAAGGTTGCAGTTTTTTTGTCTCTGTTGATTTTGTAGTAGTAGTATTTATTATCTTCAGGTTTTGTAGGTAAACTCTTGTAAAATGAATTATTATTATTTTCATTGAAAGGGAACATATTTTCCCTTATCAGTCTTGAATCTTTATGTTCTATTAGGGTAATCTTAACGTCTTCTGCTGGTTCCCAAAGTTCGTCGTTAATTAGTTGGACTAGGAGTTTGATTTTTGTGGTTTTCTCGGTAACTGGAAACTCCCCGAATTCTCCTTTTACCTTATAGCTTCCTGACCAATATTCCTTACTGTTAAAGTTTATGGAACCTTGCCCTAAAATTTGTTCTTCGTCATTTAGGTTATAGTAAAACAGCTTATAATCCGATCCTGGAGGTGGGTTTTTTAAGGGGCCTTTTATGGCGCTGCCGTCCAATTTGAATCTTAACTTAAAGTTGGAGTTAGGGTTAGGTTTATCTAAGTTGATGATAAATCCAGGAGCATTTTCAACGTATTCTTCTATGTTCTTTTCACGGTATTTTTTTAAGTCTGTTTCTGCGTTTTCTTTTGTTTCTTCTCGAACGGCAGAATCAGTCTCTTCTTTTTTGATTTTTGCGTGGACGGGGGAAATACTGATTTCTGGTTCGTTGTTGATAATCTTAATCTCTTCTGTTCTACGACTATAATCTTCATCCATGCGGTATCCATTGTATTGTCCTGGTCCCGCAGGCGTTACACTCAAAGTTAGGTTGTCAGAATAAAATACATTGTCTTTTACTTTTAAGTAAATAGGAATTTCAGTACCATCATCTTTTTCAATATCCAGGGTGACTCTTCCATCCTGATTCAGCGTATATTCTTTATTATCATTACCCTTCTTGGTTATAACTTGATCTATTATTTCAGATAGCTCGTAAGGTTGATTTGAGGAAAAGTCAAGGAGAACTTCAGCTCTCTCCTCTTGGAGAGGAGCATCTAATTTGATGTTGAATAATAGTTCTTTCCCTTCTTGTGTTAAATCATTTTCTTTCTGCAACCGCAGCATCATATCATCGTCTAGAACATCTACAGTGAAGGGCTTTTCAAAGTCTTTTATGAAATAGTAAAGATTAGGATTATTCTTGTTGCGTAGCTGTTTTAGAGTTACTTCCACCTGTTCGTTTTCTTCATAAACGCTATCATAAGGAATATCAAAGTTAAAATAATAATTTCCTGTGGTATCTTGCTTAACTTGTACCTCTTTATACTCTACATTATTATGCGAAAAAGCACCGTTTTTTGTTTCTAGTCCGTAGGCAACGGTAAGTCCTTCAATATTAGGAGAATTATTATTTGTGTCTTTGAACTCAGCATTGATTATAACCTTTGCTTTCTTTTCTTTCTCTGAAGCTGTTATTTCTCCAATTGAAAGAGTTGGAGGTTCTTGGTTAACTACTAATGGAGAGAGATTTTCTGTGTAGCCATCACCTCCTACCCAAATTTTTCCTGCTTCTCTGACCGTAAAATTAATTTGGGCTGTTCTTGTTCTTTCAGAAAAACTAACTTGAATGGGGTAAGCTTTATCAGTTTCTAAGGGATATGTTACCGATCCCCCCTTTCCTTTTTTTGTCCACTGACTATCTTCGTCCGTATCATATTCACCATTCTGATTGACATCTATTTGAAAGCGAACATAGTCGTTAGCTGAATACTTAAAGCTATGATATCCCGATACCCTAGGCACAAAATATCCTGTCCACTCAGCATTCCACCAATCTGGATCGCCAGATACAAATTTGCCGTTAGAATATTGTGGTCTTCCTACGCCCCTGTTTTGATAATGAGGTTTCCAGTCTTTACCACCCCAATTTTCACTAATAACTGTGTCGTTTTCGTCAACAATTTTCCCTGGTTCTTTTCGATAGTCTCTGTGATACCTTTCACGAGTATCAAGATCATAATAAGTCTGCGTCAACCCCTCAACATTATAATCTAGCACCTCACCAAAATTAGCTCTCACCTCCGACACCAAAGCCGATCGCGCTTCAATGTCCCCCGTCTTAACCTCCAAATCCCAATCACCCCCACGGACACCACTCCCCGTCAAATCCTCAGAAGCAGCCACATCACGCCCAATATACTGACTAAACTCCTCCACAAAAGACTTACCCTCATCCCCCGCAGCCACATTACACCCATACAACATCAAATCCCCACAATCAGCCATAGCTTTGCCCCAAGCATCCAACTGGGCACTATAATCCTGCAAATTGCCACTATCCAACTTACTATTACCCAAATACAACGCCCCTTCGGAACCGTGAGACAATATTTGGATATTCTGGAGATTGTGCCGTTGAGCCAAAACATTAGTAATCACATCAATGCCATTCTGATAACCATTGATGAGAATAACTTCAGCATTGGAGTCTATACCTGCCATTAACTGTTGGTAGTTGGAAATGCTGGCATCAACGAAAACTAAGGATGTAGGTAGGTTGTTCATGATTGTATCCCTTTCAAAAAAGGTTGTTAGATCGTAAGTTTCGGGGGGAGTTTAACCGAAAGCTTTTATAAACTCAGAAGTAATCTCTGATATGAAATCCCGATAATTACTATAGTCTGCGTCATTGCGACTAGAAGGGAGTGGAAGCAAGCAATCTCGTGGCATCCTTGAGATTGCTTCCGCTTCGTCGCTGCCGACTGTTCAATCGGATTCTATATGAGTCAGTTTTCGGTGTGGTAAATTCGAGTATAGTTGAATCTATATTCAACCCCCCCACTAAATTTCTAGACACTGCGAAGACAGTGTTAGAGCTGGAAGTAGAACATCCTGGTTGAAAATTTCAGTAAGTTTGAGGAAATTCAAACCTTTCCCCCAATCCTGCTCCTTGTAGGAGAAGGTGGAGAACAGTCCCTCCTAATCTCGACACCTTTCAAAGGGGAGTTAGGAGGTTATACAGAAGGCATTTGAGATATATGATTGGCAGTGTGGCGAGATGGGATCCTAGATTCTACTTTTTTCCCTCAATACTTTTTACTTTTTGATATGCTTCCCACCTTGCTATACTAGGAATTCTTCAGTCATATCACCCCTAACGGCAGTTTCAACAGAAGTGATTTCCTCCTCCTCTGTTAAATTAAATTATATTATAGATGCCTTCCTCAAGTATTTTAAGGTAGCCTAGTTTTTGTCTAGACCTTTTATTTATTATATTAATAATCTAATTTAGTGCTATAGCACTTGTCAACCACAATTCTAATTTCTTAACATTGTTCGAGACGCACTATAGAAGCCATTTGGTATCTTGCCAAAGGAGTCAGGAGAGCGAAAAAAATCGGGCAAAAAGGTAGAAAAATATCCCAATCGGTAGATAGACAGATATCTGCAAATAATCAAAAATCAAATCAATTTTATATTCTAATTCATCAATTATTTCCCCTCGTGGGAGCAGGGCTGTTTCATTCTTGGCTAAGGCAGAGGAGGAGCAGGGGAGCAGGGGAGAATTTTCCACCCAATACCATTGGATTTTCCCCAAATTTATTGCTCAATAATTTTGGTGTAGCAATTGATTTTTCAGAAATTCCCTTGATTTGACCAAAATTATTTGGGAGCTTTTATCTACCTCCACTCCGAAAAATCGCCCGTTGTTCCTAACTTTTCCCCAAATTCTAGATATTTGTGTCCTCAATTTCCCTTAATCGATTCTTTATTTGACTTTGAAACAGCCCTGCCTCCACGGTCGGGGTTAGGGGTGGGTTCCCTACTTCACAGGGGTAGGTTTTTAACAAAGGGGTGAGTAATCACTTTTATTCAGTATAAAATTTCAATTCAATGTACCTTTT
>JBFRWR010000532.1:0-11889 GCA_051439685.1 Trichodesmium sp. | reverse complement strand
ATTCTGGCAATGAATCATTTTCTGACAAATTTGAATCACTTTCTGAACCCAATAAAAGCTCCTTTAAATCATCATTCCAAGGTTCTCTAGGAAAAGGTATTGCACCTCTATCCAAAAGTGCTTGATTTCCCTTTTTAACTGTTCCTTCAACTTTCACAAATACAGGTATTTTCTGATATTTTTGCAAAACCTCTGTAGCACCCGCCCAAGTACCACCCTTATTAAAACTACTACTTACAACTAAAGCATAATCAGATAAACCATAAATATATTTATTCCGACCCATTGCATTACCAACACTAAATCTAGCATTAGGATCATAAGCAGAAATTAAAGCTAATTGACCATCCCTAATACCCTGACGATACTTGATAGAAACAGACGCTTTATTTAAACTATCTGCCAAAACTCCCACCGCAGTACCACCAACTTCTAAACTTCCTAACATTGCTTCTATATCTGTTCCTTTTGCACCTCCAGAAATTACATTAATTCCCTGAGATGCACAAACTTTTCCTATTCTATTTGTATACTCTCTTTCTTCCTCACTAATATCACGAGAACCTACAATTCCTAATCCGCCTTTTTTTAATAATTCTATATTTCCTACACCATAAATAATAGCTGGTGCTAAATATTGCAAATTTCGCTTCAATTTTCTCGGATAATTTTTGTCGCTTCTTGTAATTACCCATAAACCTTGATTCACCCATTTTTCTAGAGTAATAGCTAAAATTCCACCTCTTTCTAATAATGCTACTAAGCGCTCATCATTGAATTTTTTACCATCAATTTCTAGCAGAATATCCAATCCTTCTACAGTTAGTAAATCTCCTGGTCTGAGTTGATTTTCGATTAAAATTTTGGCAAGTCTATTATACTCACTTAGGGTTAAAGGTTCTGGATAGAAATTTCTATTTTCACCGAAGCTAGCACATAATAACATAATTGCTTGTGCATCTGGAGATAAAACATGATTAGGCATTTTTTTTTCAGTTAACTTTTAACTTTTTACTTATATTAGGACATTGATAAATACTCAAATTAAATCAGGGATTACTGTGAATTTTTAACTTTTAACTTCTATGTGGATATTTCTATTTTCACCGAAGCTACCACACAATAACATAATTGTTTATGGGTCTGGAAATAAAACATGATTAGGCATTTTTTTTCTGATAATTTTTAATTGCTTTAGGGAGTAGGGAGTAGAGGAAGTAGGAGAGTAGAAAATCAGAAAAACAATTGTACCTTATAACTGTAGAAATTGCTAAGTAACTATATAAAATTAATTACATATTTTGTTGACTCCCTGTTCTCTATTCCCGGTTAAGTGTTCTCTCTCTCAACTAGGAAATTAATTTTGCACGACTACTTATATGTAAATGGATTAGGACATTTATAAATACTCAAATTCAGTCATGGATTACTTTTAATGTAAGCATTCAGCCGTCAACTATTAGCTATCAGCTATTGCTTCTAGTTTTTTATGGATACTTTATTATACTAATGCCCAAAAGTAATGCTATACTTGATTAACACTTCAGTTATTAAGTAATTACCTTAGTCTAATTACCTTTTTGCTGATTTTAGGCAAGTTAATGTTAATTATTCTTAACTTTACTTCTCCCGTACGGACGTTGCATGCAACGTCCCTACAGTCCCCTATTCCCCTACTCCCCTACTCAATCAAATGTAGAAAAGTTTTTGAGAAATGGTATTATATGGTTCCCGATAAATCAGAAATTTTATTTTACTATAAAAGCTAGTTTTCAAGTCTATATTTGTTTAAATATCTTCCTTAAGCTTGAGATTTTTGTTGCTGTGTAGCATTCCGCAGGAATGGCTGAAAGCTAATAGCTGAATACTTACCTTGTAATTTTTAACTTTTGACTTTTAACTTTTAACTTTTGAATTTTAAGTTGACAATTGATTCATGGCTAAAGTTAATGGAAAAACTTTACCACTACCAGCTTTTCTTAACAATGCTGTAACCACAGTAAAAGTCCATCTTGAGTCTACAACATCATCTACTAAAAATACATTTCCCCTAATTCCTGACCAATGATTAATTTCAAAAGCACCGTCTAAATTATGAGCCTGTTTGTAACTATTACTCATTTCTTTTTGTAGTGAAGTCTGATTAATTTTTATCACACAAGGTACAAAGGGTAAATCTAATTTTTTAGCCAGACTTTGAGCAAAATTAGGAACAAGTTCCGGACGATTTAAAGAAGGAATACAAGTTACCCAAGTGGGAAAAGGTTGAGGTTGCCAACGTTTAATCATATCGTATGTAGCTTGAACTAATCTATTGCTAAAATGGTTATCTGTGTATTTACCTTTTTTCACAAGTTCTCCCCAACCAGCATCATTCCAAAGAGAAAGAGATCGCCCAACTTCTGCTCGTAATTCTGGAGAAATATTGCCGTTGAAATTATAAGTTGATAAGGCATCTTTCGGCCATTTCTTTCGAGGTTCAATAATTTGTTCGCTACTTCGTAAAAATTTAACAGCTTCTGTCACAAATTTTGAGGAAACATTCTCTGAAAAAATTGGTTTTCCTAAGCAAATAGCACATTTACCACAAGGGTGAGGATTTGGGTCATCTAATTCTTTTCTGAGAAATTGCATTAAGCATTTTTGACTCTCCATATAATCCCACATTCGAGCTTGTTCTTGACGACGTATTTGAGTCAATTTTTCTATTTTTTCTGTGTCTGTTTGATAATTAATTGGAGTCGCATAATACTTTGAACCGATTTTTTTGACTGGAGATGGAGTCTCAATAGACAATAATTTCAAAACCTTATTTATTTGCCCATTAGTTAGGTTCAAATGTTCCTCTAACATCGGAACTGAAAGACCATCATCAGCTTGATTTAGTGCATTTAAAACAGCTTGATTATGAGCTTCTGGAGGAAAAGCGGTCTGAATAAAATAATTAGTAATTTCTTCATCTTCTGCACCACTTAAAAGAATACCATAAGCATTTTCTACTGCTCTACCCGCACGCCCTACTTGTTGATAATAATGTACCACTGAACCAGGACGTTGATAATGAATAACAAACCCTAAATCAGGTTTATCAAAACCCATTCCTAGAGCTACAGTTGCCACTAATGCCTTAACTTCATTATTCAATAATTGCTGTTCTAATTCTTCTCGTTCTTCTGTCTCTTTATTACTATGATAAGCTGCTACATTTATTCCTTGAAACTTCAACCAGTTAGTAACTCTTTCAGCATCTCTCACAGTTAAAGTGTAAATAATTCCACTACCTGGAATATTAGGTAAATGTTCTGCTAACCATCCTAAACGAGCAGGAGGAAATGACAGATAAATATTTTGTAATTGGAGACTATCTCTAGTTAATGAACCTCTAGATATTTTTATATTTTTACCTAGCTGAACAACAATATCATCCACAACTCGATTATTAGCAGTAGCAGTAGTAGCAAGCACAGGAATATTCGATGGTAAAGCTTGTAAAACTCTGACAATTCGTCGATAATCTGGTCGAAAATCATGCCCCCAATCAGAAATACAATGAGCTTCATCAACCACAAATAAACCTATATTTTTAGCAATAGGAATTAAGATATTTTCTCGGAAGTTTTCATTTGCTAATCTTTCTGGGGAAATCAACAAAATATCTACTTTTCCTGCCCTTAAATTATTTTCTACTTTTTCCCATTCTTCCGAGTTGCTGGAATTAATTGTTTGAGCGTTAATTCCAATTCGTTCTGCTGCAGAAATTTGATTTCTCATTAATGCTAAAAGAGGGGAAATTAATAGAGTAATTCCCTTCCCTTGATCTCGAAGTAAACGAGTAGCTAAAAAATAGACAAAACTCTTTCCCCAACCAGTACGTTGCACAACTAAAAGACGACTTTGATATTCCGTAATCGCCTCTATTGCTTCCCACTGACCATCCCTAAATTTAGCAGTGGAATTATTTAAAGCTTGTCTTAGTAATGATAATGCTTTTTGTTGATTTCTATCGGTCAATTTATACTCCTCAAGTTCTTATCGAAAAATAAAGGTTTAAAGTCTCTCCTTTTAATGAGAAAAAAATTGCTAGGATATTTCCTTAAGTTCATTCAAGAACGGTTTTAACCAGAGGTAATTATTCATTATCCATTAATGAAAAGTTCTTAATAGAAATCTCGATACAAGAGAGAATAGGAAATAGGGAAAATAATCAATTAAGTACATAAGCAAAATTAATAATTTCTATCATGGATAACTTCTATAATAAATAATTGATAATTATTTGGTTGGGAAATACCTATAATAAATTGAAAAAATTTGATATTTATCTGATCTAAAAGAAATAGTTGATTAACAAAGTTTAGTATTTTAAGTCATTATCCATTATCCATTATCCATTATTTCCCCCTACTGCCTAATTTGTTGCTAAAATACTTAAGTAACTCTTACATATCTATCAATTGTGATTGCAATTTATCCAGGCAGTTTTGACCCTATTACCCTCGGTCACATAGATATTATAGAACGAGGCTGTAAACTATTTCAAAAAGTAATTGTGGCCGTCCTACAAAATCCGAATAAGACCTCTTTATTTACAATTGAACAACGTCTAAATCAAATTCGCCATTCCACAGCACATTTATCTAATGTAGAAGTAGCCAGTTTTGATGGTTTAGCGGTAAACTATGCAAAAATGCGACAAGCTAAAGTCCTGATTCGAGGTTTGCGGGTTCTTTCAGATTTTGAAAAAGAACTACAAATGGCCCACACAAACAAAACCCTATCATCTGAAATAGAAACAGTCTTTTTAGCTACCTCTAACGAATATAGCTTTTTAAGTAGTAGTGTAGTTAAAGAAATTGCTATTTTTGGCGGCTCAATAGATCATCTTGTTCCTCAGCACATTGCTCTTGATATATATAAATGTTACGAAAAAACTCAGCCAATATTAAACCAGAAGTAAGTGGACAAAATGCTCAAGGTAAACCTAACAGTAACTCCCTTAGTATAAATATTCAGTGGGAATTAAATCAACTCAAGCACATAATTTTTGATACTCTGAAAATACTTTTTGTGGGATACATTGTCATAGATGAATAACAGTTATGAGATGAACTAGATATTTTTTTAGGAAGATAAAATCCTGCAAAGTAAACCTACAAATAGTTCTATAATTATTTTTGTGGGATAAAATTTCATAGATCAAGAATAGTTACTAAATAAATTAAATAATGTTACAAGAAAACTCAGCAAATATAGAACCACAAGCAAATGGACAAAATGCCGAGGGAGAAGGTACAAGTGGCTCTCCTGGGGTAGATATCCAACGAGAATTAAATCGACTGGAGGAAATAATTCTTGATAGTCCGAGGATACCTTTTGTCGGCCGTACTTTAATAGATGAAGAACAATTATTAGACCAGTTAGATATAGTGCGTCTGAATTTACCAGTGGCTTTTCAGGAAGCAGAAATGATTGTTCGACATAAAGATGAAATTCTTCAAGAAGCTGAATTTTATGCTGAAGAAATAATTGAAAATGCTGAACAAAGAGCTTCCCAAATTTTAAATGAAATGGGGTTAGTACAGCAGGCAAAATTAGAAGCCGATCAACTCAGAAATCAAGTACAATTAGACTGTGAAGCAATTCAACAAGCTACTATTGCAGAAATTGAACAAATTCGCTATCAAGCTCAACAAGAACTTGAAGAAATGAGAGCTAGAGCGATAGCTGAATGTGATGAAATACAGAATGGTGCAGATGACTATGCGGATCATGTTCTTGATAGTATTGAACAGCAGTTAACTGATATGCTCAAAGTAATTCGTAATGGTCGTCAACAATTAGAAGGAAATGGAAATTTAGCAACTCCATTGAATCCTAATCAGGATTAATTGTGGGGTTTTAATTGTTAGATAAAGATTTAGTTGTCTCCTCTAAATTATTAGGAAAACGGGTCATTTCAGTTATCAGTTATCTTCTTGAAAGAAGAGCTACCCTATCAGTACCTCTGAGTTTAGTCGTAAGCATTCAGCAGTCAGCAGTCAGCGGTCAGCTATTTATTTTATTTTGGGAAAAAAAGCTTGACTTTAGTTGAGGTAAATTGAATCTTACTATCAAAGATGACTTTAAAGGTTATATTCATTTAAAGCCTTTTTCAGGTTTAGATAGGGTTTGCTGTTTGCCCAGCATTCCGCAGTCATAGCTGATGGCTAATAGCTGAATCCTGACGTTTAGTCTGAGGCTGGAAATACTGAGTTAAATATTTTTTTCATCCTCTTAAAAGGGGAGGCTTTAGATATACAAATTTGGTAACTTTTAATCAGAGAGAAGTCTGAGATTTGATCATAATATTAACCCGGTTTCTCAAAGCAAAAATTAGAGAAATGTGGCAATTGAAAAACTGGCATCTATCTCTAGGTATAATTTATTAATTTTAGCGATAATTTATATAAGTTTGGGTAAGTAGAAATTATCTCTATAGTCTTAAAGTGGTTAAGTATCAAATTTTTGGATTCAAATTTACAAAATAATAGGAAATATGAGCTGTTTCTTTTGGCAATTAAAGTTTATTAAAGCCAGCCAATAATCAGACTATTATAGTTAGTTTAGTAATTATTTGTAAGCATTCACATATCACCTTTTGAAAGAAATAATCAAATAACCAAAATTAAATGAAATTAATATTTCATTTCCTCCAGAATGCTACGCAAACATAACTTTTCATTCTGCTTGAATACTAATGTTTGATTCCAAAATAGTAAGTTAATAACTCATAGCTGACCGCTGAATGATTACAATTATTCAAACTTAAATTTAACATTACTTCCTAACTGCATTATAGAAATAAAATGATTACAGAAAAGTTTCGTCGCCAGCTCCGTACAGAAGCGAAACTATGGCAAACAGAAGGATTAATTGATGATTCTCTCTATCAAGAAATCTCAGAACGTTACCAGTTTGACTCTTTAGAAAAAACTGCTAGTTCTCGTTTTATTACTATTTTAATTTCCCTCGGTGCTATTCTCCTGGGATTAGGTATAATCACTTTTATTTCTGCTAACTGGCAACAATTATCAAGGGAAGTAAAAACACTTTTATTATTAACTTTATTTGTTGGAGTTAATACCACTGGTTTTTATCTCTGGCGACAGTCAAATACTCTACCCAATACTACTAATAAAAAACAAAGGTTAGGTCACGGACTATTAATATTTGGAGCATTAATTTTAGGTGCAAATATAGCATTAATGGCTCAAATGTTTCATATTGGCGGTTCTCCCTATGGATTATATATTGTTTGGGGATTAGGAGTTTTAGTCATGGCTTATAGTTTAGGACTAACTTCTCTAGGAATTATTTCGATTCTGTTGATAGGATTAGGCTATTTAATCGGATTATCAACTATATTTTATCCAGAAGATTTTTCCTGGTTAAAGTTAATCATAGAATACATGGCTTTAGTCGGAACATTATTATTTATTCCTCTTGCTTATTGGTGTAATTCCCGAATTATTTTTTTTCTAGCCACATTGATAATTTTGTTAGGTTTGGAAATAAGTATTTTCCGAATTTTTGATTTATCAAATCATAGTTTATGGGCAGTAATATCTTTAACTTTACCTCCAGCTTTATTCTGGGGATATGACGACATTCTCTTGCCTCAAGTAAATAGCAGAATATTTCAATCTGTGACAAAAACTTTAGCTATTTGGTATTTGAGTATTGGTTTTTTCTGTTTATCTTTTAGATTTTTTTGGCAGAACTTTTCCTTGAAAAATTATTCTGAACCATCCTCAGAAGTTGCTTTTTTGACTTTAGTTGAAGTTTTAGGGTTTGTCGGCTTAACTATTTGGGAATGGTTATATTTGGCACGACCTAATAAAATTAATTTACAGGGTTGGCGATTAGATTCTGTGAGTAGTGTTATTGGCGGATTTATTATTTTTACAGGAATCTTATGTTTCTGGCATTTAAGTCTTAATCAAATTCCAGAAATAGCTACTTTTATCATAAATATAGAAATGTTTCTTTTGGCAGCAGGTTTAGTTAGGGTTGGACTTGCGCGAGGAATGAGAAGTGTTTTTTGGGGAGGTTTAGTATTGCTGACTTTACAAATTATTAGTCGTACTTTTGAGTACAATACTGGATTATTATTGAAGTCTTTTGTATTTATTTTGTGTGGTGTGGGAGTAATCACTGCTGGTTTATGGTATGAACGATATTTAATTAATAATTGATAATTGATCATTGATAATGGATAATGGATAATTGATAATTGATAATGAATAATTGATAATGGATAATTGATAATGGATAATGGATAATTGATAATGAATAATTGATAATGAATAATTGATATAGCAATCCTATTTTATTCCTGGCAAAAATCTTACTGCTTTTTAGGGAATAGGGAATAGGGAACAGGGAACAGGTGGGGGTTTAAACTTTTTTATTTACTTTTTAATTGATCAAAACCTATGCGCGGATTGCTATAATTGATAATGAAAACTATCTCTAATTATTGCTCTGCTGATTAAATCTAAAAGTCTTTATCTGTAAAGGTTATAGTCTTTTTTCATCCATAAAAAGTGCAACAATTCTTGCTCAAACTATCAAAAAGTCAGGATTTTAGGCAAACCAAGGGTAGAAAAATCTCCGAACAATTATTCCTCCAATTTTTTCTGTCTCCCCACACTTCCCACACTTCCCACACTTCCCACCCTCCCTACACTCTGCTTTTTTCAGCAAACCCTAATTATGGCTGATGACATAAATATCAAAAGCTTTATCTGGTAAAGATTTACAGAATTATTTGTGTTCAAAAAGTTTCATTTTTTTGCTACTGTCAAAAAATAATAATTTTTAGCAGACAAAATGGGAAAGATTTCGCAATAATTGTTCCGATGATATTCCCTGAATCTAAGATTTATACTGACTACTGGCTATTGACTACTATAAACAGCAAAAATACTTTTTCAGTCAACCCTAATTTTTATTATCCATTCATAAATAATTGAGTCTCCCTTTCTTCATTTCCTCTTCTCTTTATTTCTTTAATAGGCAAACTAACAATGAAATTTTATAACCCTTTTCGTCAAAGCAATTTATTAACTAAAAATCAGGATAATCCTGAACAATTAAGTTTACCCAAAGCTGAAACAACAACTGAAAAACAAATGCCAAAATGGCGGTTTGTTTTACCTTTAACTTTACAGTTAGCATTAATATTGTCAATTCCTGCTCAAGCTATTTACACTCACATAACAGGTATAACAGTTATTTTACAAACTGCTCCTGTAGACCCTTATGATTTTTTGCGGGGTTATTATCAGGTATTAAGTTATGATATTTCTACCAAAAATAATTTGAGTAAACTTCTGGGTTGGGAGCAATTTGAGTTGGAAACTTCCGGCAGATTTTCTACAGATAACCCAACTAATATTTATGTAATATTAGCTGCACCAGAAAAAATAGAAAATTCAGACATTCCTAAAGTTTGGCAACCTGTCAGTGTAAATTCAAAAATGCCGGAAAATTTGCCAGATAATCAAATAGCTATTCAAGGAAAATTTGACGGGTGGAGAGTTAAATATGGTTTAGAAACTTATTATATGCCAGAAGACAGACGAGTAGAAATTAATCAAGATATTCGACAAGTACAACGCACTCTTAATTCAACAGATGAAATACCTTTTGTGGTAGAAGTAAAAGTTAATTCTCAAGGAAAAGCTGTACCTCTCAGTTTATGGGTAAATGAGCAAAACTATAAGTTTTAATCTGACAAAGATAAGAGATTGAATGTATCAGGAAAGATATAATGGGAACAGGTCATTTCAGTTATCAGTTATCAGCTTTTGTCCTAAACTGTAGGGGTTTGGTCTTTTTCAGTGAACAGTTATCAGTTATCAGTTATCAGCTTTTTCCGTGAACAGCTATGTGTCAGACTTGTTCATTTTCTGAGGCACTTCACAAATTAGGCTTGCATAATTAAACTAATGAAAATATTTTGTGATTCTGGAAATTTCGACATCCCTTTTTTCAGTTATCAGTTATCAGTTATCAGCTTTTTCAGTGAACCGTAAGGCTTTGGTCTTCAAACTCAATTACTTAGCAATTTTTGCCTTTATGTTGAATAAAAAGTCTAGAGTAGGGGCGAGTTGCATCCACCAACATAATTGTATCAGACTTGGTTTGAGAATGCAACTCTTATTTTCTTGCCGATTTTTTCAGGAGCTTCATAAAATGAAAATATTTTGTGATTCTCGAAATTTCGGCATCCTATCCTATTTTTTTGCTGACTTCTTTTGTGGCGATCGCCTTTTTTCAGTGAACAGTTATCAGTTATCAGTTATCAGCTTTTTCCCTAAACTGTAGGGGTTTGGTCTCCAAACCCTATTACTTAGCAATTTTTGCTCTTATGTTGAATAAATAGTCTAGTACAGGGGCGAGTTGCACCCACCAACATAATTGTATCAGACTTGCTTTGAGAATGCAACTCTTATTTTCTTGCCGATTTTTTCAGGAGCTTAATAAAATGCAAATGTTTTGTGATTCTGGAAATTTTCAGAAGTCAAGGGAGAACTTTTGACTTCTAAGGGTGCGGACTTATTGAATCTAATTTTGAGCTGGTATGATTTAAGTTAAAGTTGACACTCCTTCCTACTAACTTAATCATGCGTTGCCTAAACTGCCATACCGACGGTCTGCCACTAGACACAGAAATATGCCCTAACTGTGGCGCATATCTACCATCACTTATGCGCGACCTTCTCAAACCAGGTAGCCAACTCCGGACTGAGACTTATCAACTAGACTACCCCCTAGGACGAGGAGGGTTCGGCGTAACTTATAGAGGACACCATACGTTATTACAAAAAATAGTCGCCATCAAAGAATACTATCCTCAAGACTACGCTTTGCGCCACCCGACTACTGGAGGTTTTACTATTCCCAGAAATCAACAGGAAATATTTGAACGGGGTTTGCAAAGGTTTCTGCGGGAAGGGCAAATATTAGCAAAACTGAATCATCCTCATGTGGTAAGGGTGACTGATTTGTTTGAGGAAAATGATACGGCTTATCTGGTGATGGAGTTGGTTACGGGTAAGAGTCTCAGAACAGAATTAAATTCTCAAGCTGAGAAAAAATTTTCCTCTGAGAAAGTCACAGAAATAATTTCTCCTCTTGTATCGGCATTATCGGCAGTACATGAACAAGGAATTTTTCACCTGGATATAAAACCTGAAAATATTTTACTTACTCCGGAAGGGCGGTTAGTTTTGATAGATTTTGGTTCGGCAAAACAAGCTTTTGGTACTTCTACCACTCGCAGCACTCGGACTTTTACGGAAGCTTATGCGGCACCGGAAGTTATTGGGGGAGGAGAAGTGGGGGTGGAGAGTGATATTTTTGAGGTGGGGATGATGGTTTATGAAATGTTGACTGGGGGGTTGGCTCCTAATGCTTTGCAACGTTCTTTGTTGAAAGGGAAAAATGGTTGGCAAGTTGAAGGTTTGGAGTCTCCTTGGCAAGAGTTGTTAATGTCGGCTTTGGTTTTTGATCAGGAAGGTCGTCCTGGAAATATTGGGGAATGGTGGGAGGTACAATTCAAAATTCAAAATTCAAAATTCAAAAGTGAGAAGTTAAAATTCAAAAGTCAAAATTCAAAAGTCAAAAGTAAGAAGTTAGGAAGTAGGAGTGAGGAGATAGGAAGTAGGAGTGAGGAGATAGGAAGTAGGAGTGAGGAGTTAGAAGAAATATCTGCTTTTTCTGCTGTGGGAAAGATAAATTTACCTTTCTTTTCAAGAGGGAAGACATCGAACAAGACTTCTGAAAAAATATCTCTTTTTCCTGAAGGAGTAAGGAGGGATAAATTTAGCTTTGAGGTAATAA
>JBFRWR010000531.1:0-5168 GCA_051439685.1 Trichodesmium sp. | reverse complement strand
GTAATTCTCAGGTTGTTTGTAAAAAAGTCAAATTTCATCCTACAAATCGCTTATTACCAGAATCATCAGATATGGAACCTGTAAATATCAATTCTCAAGTAGTAAATGATCGTTATTGTTCTAATTTAGCTAAACCAGTTTAGTTTGAGATTTTAATGATTAATTACAATAAAAAACTTTATCAATAAACAGGAAAATTAATAAAAATAGAGCTGACAGCAAGATTGATCTTTAAATGAATTTTTAGGTTAAATGTTCTAACTGTTGCTCTAAAATTTGCATAATAGCGATTTTGAATAAAAAAGTTAAAATAGCTAAACAGCCGGATTTTAAATGACATAAACCCGGTTGTTCTTTTTGTTAAGGAATATTCTATGATAAAGTTAATATTATAGTTATAATTTCAGAGGTAAAAAACATGAAATATCGTGTTACTCTTAACCGTAGAGATATAATAGTTGAAGCAGAAAGTGAAAAACAAGCAGCTCAACAAGCAGCAGGTAGAATTAATCGAGGGGAAAGAATTAATAAGATTAAACCAGTCACATCTTCAGAATCTAAATCAGGTTCTTGGTGGGAAATTTGGTTAGATTAAATATCAATTAATTAGGGGAAAACAATTTTTTTTTGTATTTCCTCTAAAAAATTTATGAAAATTATATATTTTTACTAATTCCGTTTTTTAAAAGTATGACTATGGATTAGTTTATTAATGAAATAAATATAATATCTAGAGATAGGTTACTCCTGACTAATTTAGCTGAGAAAATTGATTAAATTTTAATCAAGCCGATGAATATAACACATAATAAATGTTATACTAATTTAATCAAAAAATTAATAATATTACTTTGAAATTATGCCGAAATCAAAAAGTAATTCTGGCAATCAAAAAAATGCCAAAGGCGATCGCATAGTTTACTCAGAATTTGGTAATAATGCTAGTTCTCCAGCAACAGAAAAAGCTGTACCAAATTTACAGCCAAATCAACAAAATTTACGAATACAGGCATCCCGTAAAGGTAGGAAAGGCAAAACAGTAACAATTATTAGCGGGTTTCAGTCAAACCAGGAAACTCTCACAGGTTTACTCAAAAAACTTAAAAATCAATGTGGTGCGGGTGGTACTCTCAAAGATAATGAAATTGAAATTCAGGGTGAACATAAGGAAAAGTTACTGGATATTTTAACTAAATTGGGTTATCAAGCTAAAATTAGTGGAGGTTAAGATATTTTAGAATTATAAATTTCAACACCCTACCAATTAGAAATATCAGGAAAATTCCACCGAGATATTGTAGGTATATATCAAGAAAGCATTAATTCTGAATTCTTAAATCTTAAGTTACCAATAATGTTGATGGAACTAAGCGGAATTTTGATTTTTGCTTTGTAAGTTTAAAGAAGAAGTAATTAAACTTATATGATTGGAGATATATAAATGTTTAAAACAGTTGCTCTAGTTTTACTAGGTACATCTCTTGGTTTTGGATTTTCCCTGATAAGTGATGGTAATGGGTTTGCGATTAAAGTACCTCAGATAGATGCAGGAAAATTAGAATGTCGTTGGTTGCCAGAAAATACTTCTGATAACTCTTTCAACGATGAATTTTTAGAACCAAGATATTAGAATTGCTTTACAGTCGAGTGGATTAACTATAATTAAATCATTAAACTTTTTCTCTGAATAGTTTTTTTTGATAGAGAGAAGAGAATTTTTCTTATGTATAATTTTTGGAATAAATGTTATAAATATTGTTTATTTCTCCAAGAAACTCTGAGTATTTCTATTAATTAGGTATAGCGTTTCTCACTCTTTCTGAGGTACACTGGTTTTTCTCTTACCCTACTCCCCATTTCCTCATCTTCCCTACTCCCTACTCCCTACTCCCTAGTCCCTACTCCCTAAAACCAAGGAATTTTGTACCTCACCAGCATAGGAATTGCTATAATATAGAGTTATTGAGATTAGCATTATTCAAATTAGTAGCACTTAAATTCGCATTACTAAGATCGACACCGCTCAGATTTGCATAACTAAGATCGGCGCGACTGAGATTAGCACCACTTACATTTGCATCTTTCAAATTTGCATGACTGAGGTTTGCATAACTCAAGTTAACACCACTCAGATCAACACCTTCTAAGTTAACACCCCATAAGTTAGCTCCCATCAAGTTAGCACCACTGAGATTGATATTCCTGAGAATGGCATCCCACAGGTGAGCGCGACTCAGGTCAGTACCACTAAAGTTAGCATTACTCAGATTAGCACCACTGAGATTAACACCACCCAAGTTAGCATCTTGGAGATTAGCATTTTCTAGGTTAGCATCCCACAAATCTGCTACTCGGAGATTTGTATTGGATAAATTAGCATTAGATAGGTTAGCACGACTTAGGTCAACACTATTTAGTTGAGCATTACTCAGATCGTGACCTTCTAAATTTATCTTTTCTATTTTTTGATTAATAATTTGCCAAACTGTATACCATTTTGGCTCTATTTTAGTTTTTTCATTTAGTTTTACATCCTTAAGTTCAGCCCAACTAAGATCGACATTTTCCAGGTTAGCACTACTTAGATCGACACCACTTAAATCAGTGTTCCGCAGATCGGCACCACTTAAATCAGTGTTCCGCAGATTTGCATGAGGAAGTTTAGCATTCCTGAGATTTGCATTTCTGAAATTAGCTGCACTCAGGTCAGCGTGATTGAGTTTAGCGCTATAAAGTTGGGTATTACAGAATTTAGCTGCACTAATATGAGCATTGATGAGATTAGCATTATTCAAGTTGGCGTTAGTGAAGTCAGCAGCACTGAGGTCAGCACTACTGAGATTAGCATTTCTTAAATATGCACTGTGGAGGTCAGCAGCAACAAGGTTAGCTTTAGTCATTTCTGCATCATTCAGTTGAGCTGAAATTAGATTAGCTACACTCAAGTTAGCCCCTTGCAAATAAGCTCCTGTCAGATTAGATCCTTTGAGGTTAGCGTTACAAAGGTTAGCGTTTCTGAGGTTAGATCGACGAGAGTAGTTGTTGCTAGTTTTTTCTAATCCTGTTTGTAGAGAAACACCTTTGTCATCTTCTGCACTAAAATCCGTTTTCTCTAAATTAGCACTCCGAAGATTAATATCGATCAGGTTAACTCCACGAAGATCGGATCGACTTAGGTTTACTCCTTTGAGGTTTTTATCTGTAAGTTTTTGGTTAACTATTTGCCAGACTAAATGCCATCGATCATCTATTTTTGTTAAATCATTGATTTTTGTTTGTCGGAGATTAGCAAAGTTAAGATTTGCACCTCGAATATCGGCATGACTAAGGTCAGCATTTCCCAGATTAGCATGGCAGAGATTAGCATTACTTAAATTTGTAGCTCTCAAATTAGCATTAGTCAGGTCAGTATTTTTAAGATTAATATTTAACAAATTAGAAGCAAAAAATTTAGTTCCACTGAGGTTAGCATTACTGAGATTTACATCTATAAATTTACCATTACTTAAGTTAGCATTACTCAGATTAACACCCTCAAGATCAATATCAATTAGATTAATATTTCGGATATCTTTACCAATAGCTTTTTGATTAACTATTTGCCAAATTACTAACCATTTACTATCCAGTTTTGTTGTCTGATTTAGTTTAGTTCCCCGAAAATTTATATCTTTAAGTTTACTTCCTCTTAAGTCAGCACGAGTAAGATTTGCATTAGTAAAATTAACATTAGTGAGATTAGCAACACTGAGGTCAGCACCAATCAAATTAGCATTTTTCAAGTTAGCATTACTTAAGTTAATACCCCTAAGTTTAGCAATACTAAGATTAGCATTTTCTAGATTAGTATTTTTGAGATTAGCATCCTTAAGATTGACACCTCGTAAATTAGCTTGAGTGAGATTAGCATTTTTGAGATTAATACTACTCAGATCGGCATCTTTAAAATAGGCAAAACTAAAATTTATATCCTGTAGGTCTAGACCATTGAGGTTCGCATCCCTCATATTAACTCGAATAAACTTCCTTTCTCCAGCAGTATATAGCTCTATAATTTTAGATACATCCCAGGTATATTGGGATAATGCCAGTTTAACTTTAGGTTGTTCCTGTTCCAGAAGTATTGAATATGCTGCCCATTGTACTTCTACTGACTTATCCTGCAAGGC
Organism: Trichodesmium sp.; assembly: GCA_051439685.1. GTDB lineage: Bacteria > Cyanobacteriota > Cyanobacteriia > Cyanobacteriales > Microcoleaceae > Trichodesmium. The sequence goes on along the minus strand of JBFRWR010000531.1, from coordinate 999 downwards.
CATCAGTAATAAATCTAATCCTGTATCTCCATATTTGATAGTTTCGGAAACTGCTGCTATTCTCAATTGAAGTTCGCCATATAGCAAGTATTCTTTAACTGCTTCTAAATTATTGAGAATAGGGTAGGTAGATGTCATAAAAGTAGTATGCAACATACGGATTTGATTTACCTGGTTAACCATCTGCATTGACCTGAGCTGTTTATCTAACTTACTTTACCTGAAAATAAATATTTTGACATATTCAGTGAGTAATTATTCAATAGACTTCTTGCAGAAGTCAGGGAATAGGGAATGGGGAGATGGCATTTTTTATTTCATATCTTGAATTGATTTAATTAAAACTTTTGCAAGAGGTTTAATGTTTACTCATTTTCTTGAGTTATCCAATATTCATAAATTTGACTAAAATTAAATAGTATACTCTAATTTTTAATTTATAACAGTTCCCATAATGGTGAGGTACAAAGTTTTAGGTTTGAGGGAAAAGGGAATAAATAAAAAGATATAAAGATCAATGTACCTCACGAGCTTGAGAAACTCTATAGATTCAATTTAAGTATTTAGTATTTTTCAGGAAATACTACGCAAATAGTCATTATTTATTGGCTATTATTATCTTAAATAATTATCTTCAGAGGAGAAATTTTTATTGAGAGATTACAGAACTTTTGAAGATGGTGAGGTACAGTTAAAATTAATATCTATCTTTGTAAGATCGGCTTAAGTGCCTGTAAAAAGTAGGATGCTTGTGTTACTAAAATTACTAACACCATTCCAGCTTTTAATAAATAATAAAATTTTGTACCTTACCCGCCTCGAAAACTGCTTTTAGAGAAATTTGACAGTAAGAATAGAGCGATTAAGCTAGAATTTATTTATGCAAATTCACACAGCAGGATAGTTTATTTATAAGAACTGAAGACTCTAATTTTAAGATTATTTATTTACTACAAAAAATAATGATTAATTATTCTCAAGATATATTTTTTGCAGTAG